>DAOLFI010000165.1:0-6803 GCA_035326385.1 Niabella sp. | reverse complement strand
CCTTCATTTTTGTTTTGAAAAGCCTTTCTCCGCCATGCTGCCCATCCGCCAATAGCCAGTATCAGCAATACAAAATAATAAACGCTGGTAAATACCAGGCCTTTAACAAAATACAAGGGCATTGCGCAAATATTGGTAATCATCCACCAGTGCCAGCTTTCCACTTTCTTCCGGGTCATCAGCCACATGCCGGTAAAGGCGCTTGCTGATGCCAGGGCATCTGCCCAGGGAATTGCGCCTGGCGCAAACTCTTTCTTTAAATATTGTAACGCGAAAAATATAATGCAGTAGAATAGTCCAAAGAACAGCAGCTGTTGCAGCCATTCCCTTTTATCTGAAAATTTTATTTGTACAAGCATTTGCTGCCGGGCGTCTTTTCTTGTCCAAAGGTACCAGCCATAGATATTCATAATGGTGTAATAAAAATTAACTGAAGCCTCTCCCAGCAAGTGGTATTTAAAGCTCAGCCAGATATAAATAATGGTATTGAGCAGGCCGGTAGGATAAACCAGTATCTTTTCTTTTTTGCTGTACCATACACTGGCAATGCCCGCCAGCACCGCAATGTATTCGGGTATAGTGGTAGCTTTAAGCCCTGCAACAAACTGGTCGAAAAATTCCTGTATAGGCAATAGATTATTTTTTCAAAAATATACATTCAAACAAAAAGCCGTGCAATAAATTACACAGCTTTTACAAATTATCTTACTTCGTAAAAAAGACTTATTCTGCCTCTGCCACAACTTCTTTTACTTCAGGAATCATGCGTTTCATCATTCCCTCAATTCCTGCTTTTAAAGTGATCATTGATGATGGGCAGCCACTGCAGCTTCCCTGCATCATGAGATTTACCACGCCATCATTATAACTTTTGAATTGTATAGCGCCGCCATCCATTTCTACCGCAGGTTTTACATAGTTTTCCAGTAATTCCTTAATACGCTTTACTACGTCATCATCATCGGCTAACACTTCATTGCTGCCTTCTTTTTTCACTACTACTATCTCGTCTTCGTTAATTACTGCCTTTCCCTCTTCCAGATAATCTTTCAGAAACTGGCGGATAGAAGGGGTTACGTCCATCCATTCTGCATCAGGAGTTTTGGTAAGGGTAACAAAATTGCTGGCAATGAAAACCGCTTTAATGAACGGGAAACCAAACAGTTCTGTTGCCAGAGGCGATGGTGTTGCACTTTCCGCATCAGGAAAATCAATGCTTTTGCCCGGGTATAAAAGCTTGTTGGCTACAAACTTCATGGTTTCCGGATTCGGCGTCATTTCGGTGTATATGCTAATTACGGGGTTACCTGTTTTAATCATAACTGTGAAAATTAATATGCAAAGATAACAAATCTTTCGGGGAATGGTTGGGGCTTTTTAAAGTCAGCCGCAGACGACAGCATAATATTACAAAGCGTCTTCGCTTCGCAGCAGTAGAGGCTGCAGGGAAGGAAAGGCATAAAGTAGCCAACATGCTTTTTCCTGCTACCGGCTCGCTTAAAATGATGTTGCTATGCCTTTTGTTCCTTTTTTACAAAAAACCTGAAAATAAGGTAACAATCTTTCCCATCGGCTGATATACCGGTAAACAACTACAATGCAGGGATGCCGAAAACTGGAAAGAGTAGGCGTTATTTAAAATATTTTAGTTATGAAAAAAATCGTCTTTTTAATTGCAGTATTACCGGTTCTGCTTATTGCTTCGGCACAGCAGTCAAACATTAAACCGTTTTCGGGATTATACGCTGCTGTTCACGGGGGATATGATGCACTGCCTTTTTACAATAACAATACGCCCTATATTGATTATAAAGGCGGCCTGAATGCCGGAGCATCTGTAAATTATTACTGGAACTGGATTGGGCTGGGTGCCGACTTTGATTATATTCAAAACCAGCCGAAAAATACTTTTGTGGCCGATGCCACTATTTACCCTAACGTAAACCTTACTGAAAACAAAATCACGCGCATGTTTTATGGAGCAGGGCCTTCCTTAAAATACCAGCGTAACCAGAAATTTGCGGCAGAACTATTACTGCGGGGCGGTTTTAGCTCGGTAAAAGGCGGACTTACCAGTCTGGCCTCCACTTCCCCTACCCAGCTATTAAATTTTCATGCAGGATACGATGCTAAATCTGTTGTAGCAGCTAAAGCACAGGCACAATTCAATTATTATTTTTCTACGTCACTTGGTGTGCATGCGGGCGTATATTACATGCGTCATTTCAATACGCCAGAGCTGACAGATCCTGCTTATGGCTTTTCAGCAGCTTACCTGCCTACGGCCCCCAACGAAGGTAATGCCCAGCCCCCTTTGGTTATGCGCAAAAATCCGTGTAATTGTGATATCAGCTCTTTGGGCGCGTTTGCCGGAGTCAGCATCAGGCTTCCTAAAAAGGCAGATAAACCTAAACCCAAAGAAGAATGTAATACCTGCGATAATTACGCGCTGGCGGTAACAGCAAGGGATAAATATACCAAAGACATTTTGCCTAATACAGATGTGGTAATTAAAAATGTGTATGGCGAGATTATTCATACCGGAACTACCAATAATTACGGAGTGGTTGTGTTCAGTAATATGAAACCGGGAAATTATTCCATTGCAGGCAAGTTATTTGACGTTGACCTGGAAGGTGCAGTAGCCATTCAAACTGATTTTACGCCCAATACTACCGTTCAAAAAGAAATTTTATATACAGATGACCGGTTCATTTTGAAAGGGCAGGTAGTGGAATGTAATGCCGCATTGCCATTGACCGGGGCCTCTGTTGTTTTAACCCATACTGTATTGGCAGAACAGAAAACCACCAGCACTGATGATAAAGGTGCCTTTATATTCCATGCGCTTCAAAATGCGGCTTATTCCATTTATGCTAAAAAGAATAATTATTTCTCGCAAACAGAAACTATTGCTACCAAAAATTTCGACAGGAACAAGACCCTGTTCATTAAGCTGGAGGTATGTATGGAAAAGACGGATTGCGGTAAAGACATCGTTCTTAAAAATATTTACTATGACCTGGATAAGTATTTTATCAGGGAAGATGCTAAACCGGAATTGAACAAGCTGGTGCAGTTCATGAAAGACAACCCGGGTGTTAAGATCGAGCTTTCCTCGCACACCGATTCGAGGGCATCTGACAGCTACAACATGACATTATCGCAAAACCGTGCTAATGCAGCAGTAGACTACCTGGTATCGCAGGGTATTGCCAAAGCCCGCCTGATTCCTGTAGGGTATGGTGAAAGAAGATTACTGAACAGGTGTAAAGATGGTGCAGACTGCAGCGAGGCAGAGCATCAGCTCAACCGCCGCACTGAAATGAAAGTAATTTGCCCCGATAACCCATAGCCCCTGAAGCCCGGAGGCTGTGCACACAGCCTCCTTATTACTAAAACCCTAAAAATATTCTATATGAAAACGAGTTACTTAAATAATATAGCTTTTTTGTTCCTGTTAATGATTAGCCTTGGAAACCTGTCCTGCAAAAAAGGGACAGAAATATGCGCCTATGATGAAGAGCCTGCAGGCTGTGCTGCAGGAATGGATGTAGCATTTTTGATTGATTATACCGGCAGCATGGGAGGCGCAATAGATTCTATCAAAAACGAAGTAAGCAGCATTGTAAATACTATTATTACAGAGTCAGGCGGCGATTACAGGCTGGCCCTCGGTATTTTTGATGAGTACCAGAAAAGAACCGGCCCTTCTTATATTGCAAGCCCGGCATACACTTCTTTACCAGCCGGCCAGAAAAAAGTGATCAATTCCGGCACAACAACCGATCAGCATCTGACCATGATGGAAATGTTTGCTCCGGCCAATGCTGCAAGCTTTAGCACTCAGCTTTCCTTTCTTAATAACAATCCCAATATGCCAATGGGCTGGGGCATTGGCGGTCCCGAGCCAGGCGATTTATTGCTGAACGAAATTTTAAACAATGGCTTTGCCGGAACCTGGCGAGGCGGCGGCATTACCAAACTTGCTATTATTATTACTGATGCGCCGGCCGGTGGTGATGATGATAATACTACAGCTGCAGATGATACCTATTTGCAAAACCTTGCAGCAGCTGCCAATAGTATGGGCGTGCAATGTGTATTATTAACCACTTTCAGCGGCAATCCTACTTACCCGGCAAATTACCAGTTGCAGCTAATTAATAATAATACCGGAGGCTCTGCCGTGGTGGCTCCTACTTTCAGCAATATTTCGAAAGACATCATTACACAGATCGAAAATATATGTAATACCGATAAAAGAAAATAGCCGTTATTTCCTGCTCCTTCTGCACTTTAAACCGTCTCCCCGGCTGGAGGCGGTTTTTATTGGAAGCTCTCCTATCTTTGAAGGCTATGAAGAAAAAAATCTATTACCTTGCCACCTGTTCTACCTGCGAGGATATCATGAAGGAACTGCAAATAAATGAACAAACAGGCTTTGATCTGCAGGATATACGTACCCAAAAAATCACTTCCGCTCAAATTGATGAAATGCAAAAGCTGGCAGGAAGCTACGAAGCGCTTTTCAGCCGCCGCGCATTAAAGTATAAGGAGCTGGGGTTAAAAGATAAAAAGCTGACAGAACAGGATTATAAAAACTATATCCTGGAACACGATACTTTTTTAAAAAGGCCGGTGGTTATCCTTGATGATAAAATTTTTATCGGCAGTGAAAAGAAGAATGTGGAAGCATTGAAAAATGCGCTGCAATAAACCATTTTTAATGCGGCATTGTACTTTTTGCCATGGTTCGTGTCTTCACGAACCCAATAAAGCGATTCTAACTAACAAAACACCGTCAATGAATAATATATTTCAACATAAGCGATATTCGCACTTAGATATCGGCGAAATATATTTTTGGACAGCAACAATTAACAAGTGGCAAAAATTACTTTTAAAAGATGTGTATAAAGATGTTATTATAAACTCTTTATTGTATTTAAGTAACCAAAAAATAATAGATGTTTTTGCCTTCGTCATAATGCCCAATCATATTCATTTGATATGGCGAACAAAAGCGTTAAATGGTAAAGAATCTGCACAAGGCTCTTTCCTAAAATATACAGCACATATATTTAAGAAAATGATAAGAAGCGAATATGGCAGCCGGGGACTTTTACCTTATGCTGTAAATACGGGGAATAAAGAATATGAGTTTTGGCAAAGAGATCCGTTAGCAATTCAATTGTTCAGGAAAAAAGTAGCTTTTCAAAAATTAGATTATATACATTATAATCCGTTAGGTGCTCATTGGCAATTGGTAAAAGACCCTGTTGAGTATAAATATTCTACAGCAAAGTTTTATGAAACTGGTAGTAGTGATTTTTCATTTCTGAAAGATTTAAGAGATGAGTTTTAAACTATTTTATCTGGTTTGTGAAGACACAAACCAGTGCATAAAGAATATTGAAGCATTGAAAAATGCGCTGCAATAAACCATTTTTAATACGGCATTGCACTTTCTCATGTTGTTGATTACTCCACAGGCTTCGCCATTTTAGGGTGTTCTCTGCGCTCTTTGCCCAATACTTTCCAGGCAATAAAAACGCTGGTTAGCATAAAGAACGCTCCTAATAAAAACGGCGCGCCGGGAAAATGTATGGCAGATTCGTTATGAGTAGTGTAATTAAATAACCCCGTCATAATAAGCGGGCCAAATATAGAAGTAAGGCTCATCAGGCTGGTAAGGCTGCCCTGCAGCTGCCCCTGCTCGTTAGACGGCACTTGTTTTGAAATGATGGATTGCAAGGCCGGGCCGGCAATTCCGCCCAAACAATACGGAATTAAAAATGCGTACATCATCCAGCTTTGAGTGGCAAATGCAAATAGTGTTAAGCCAACAGCATAAAGAAACAGCCCGAGATAGGTACTTTTTTCATCGCCCAGCCGGGGGTTAATAACGCGGATCAGCCCGCCCTGCACTGCGCCTACTAATACGCCCACAATGGCCAGCGATAGTCCTACCTGTTTTTCGTTCCATTTAAAAACATACATAGTAAAATAACTCCAGTTGCTTTGTACGGCGTGTGCGGCCAGGTTGATAAATACAAAAGAAATAACCAGCCCGGCAATGGTTTTATGTGTTCCCAAAAAAGCCAGTGAGCCAATGGGGTTGGCTTTTTTCAATTCGAAGGGCCTGCGGTTTTCCGGCTTTAAAGATTCGGGTAAAACAAAGT
This sequence comes from Niabella sp., assembly GCA_035326385.1. Lineage (GTDB taxonomy): Bacteria > Bacteroidota > Bacteroidia > Chitinophagales > Chitinophagaceae > Niabella. The sequence goes on along the minus strand of DAOLFI010000165.1, from coordinate 618 downwards.
AGCCATATAAAAAGTTAAGAAAGCAAAGAATGGCGGCGGCATAAAAAGGCGCCCTTAATCCCCAGCTGGCTAACAATCCACCCAAAGCCGGACCTAATACAAAGCCCAGACCAAAAGCAGCGCCGATCAATCCGAAGTTTTTTGCACGGTTCTCATTGGTACTGATGTCGGCAATATAGGCGCTGGCTGCGGTAAAGCTGGCGCCGGTTATACCTGCCAGTATACGCCCAATGAAGAGTAGCGCATAGTTATGTGCCAGGGCCAGGATAATATAATCCACACAAAAGCCTAAAAGGGAAATCAATATTACGGGGCGCCTCCCAAACCTGTCGCTGAGGTTGCCCATCAGCGGAGCAAATAAAAACTGCATGGCTGCAAATACTGATATGAGGTAGCCTCCCCAGCGGCTGGTTTCATTAAGCGGAATATGCTTTAGCTCTACCAGTAATTCGGGCATTACAGGAATGATAAGCCCCCAGCCAATTACATCTATAGTAAGTGTAATAAAGATGAAGCCGATAGCAGCGCTTTTTGTAGTTTTCATTTTTTGTAGATAAGCCTGCAAAGATGAGGAAAAGAAAGGGAAAGTCAGAAAGTCCGGAAGACGAAAGTCCGAGG
>DAOLFI010000164.1:0-6858 GCA_035326385.1 Niabella sp. | reverse complement strand
CTAATGGCTTTAATGGCGAAGAATCATGTATCCTTATGCAGTATGCCGGCATGAGTAGCCATATGCAATCCATTGGCATTTATGGTTATCATCCGGAGCAGGACAAGGAGGAACTTACAGCTAAACAAATCAGCCACATGCTTTGGTACACTATAGACGGAAGGCACCGCAGGATGAAAGAAGCCTCCTTAGACCAGCATGAGCATTTTACCGAATACCAGATGGCTTTTGCTGAAATAGAAACCAGTTTTATTCAGAGTAAAAAAACCGGTCGCTGGTGGATGCAGCTGCCTGATAAAACTTATATTCCCTGCAGTTATAAAGATTACCTGGCAGCAGGCAATAATGAAATTCCCGAGCGATGGTTCAGGGCACAGCAAAGGTAAAAGAGTTGACAGCCTATGAGGCTACTAATCATATCTTGTTTTTCTAACTATTATTAATAAATTTAAATTACCTTAAGTTTTTAGTTTTTCATTAAAATAATTCTAATCACATCAATCATGATTGACACAATTAACGCCGGTATTGCTTCTTATGGAATGAGCGGTAAATTATTTCATGCCCCATTCCTGGAAGCACATCCCCATTACAATCTTGCTGCGATTGTAGAAAGACATAAAGAAGAATCGAGAGTTAAATATCCCAACTCAAAGTTGTACCGCTCTTTCGAAGAACTGATAACAGATAAATCTATTCAGCTGGTAGTGGTAAATACACCGGTACAAACCCACTTTGAATATGCAAAAGCCGCGCTTAATGCAGGAAAAAATATTGTAGTAGAAAAGCCTTTCACCGTAACTGCCAGCGAAGCACAGGAACTGGACGATATAGCTAAAGGAAAAAAACTCTTTTTAAGTGTTTATCAAAACCGCAGGTATGATGGGGATTTCAGGGCTATTAAAGATGTGATACAGGAAAATCTTTTAGGCACTTTAAAAGAAGCAGAACTAAGGTACGACCGTTACCGAACCGGCCATAGCGGCAAAGACCATAAAGAGGGAGATAAACCCGGGGCAGGAAACCTGCATGACCTGGGTGCTCATTTAATAGACCAGGCTATACAATTATTTGGTTTCCCCGAAGCCGTTTTTGCCGATGTATTTGCTATGCGTGATAATATGGTGGCCAATGATTATTTTGAAGTACTGCTATACTATCCGCGCCCTTTTCGCGTGAGAATAAAAGGAACCGTATTTGCCCGGGAGTCTGGTTATGCTTATACTATCCAGGGAGAAAACGGTACCTTCATGCAGCAACGTTCTGACCTGCAGGAAGCAAGGTTACAGGCCGATGAGATACCCTCTCTTGAAACATGGATACCTACTCCTCAGGGATTTGATGGTATTTTACATACTATTATCAATGGTGAACCCGTTCGCAAAGAAACCCGCTCTGAAATGGGCAATTATATGGATTATTATGAAGAAGTTTACCAGGCATTAGTTAACGGCGCACCCAACCCGGTACCTGCATCGGATGCTGTATTAACCATGCGTATCATTGATGCTGCGTTACAAAGCAGCAGGGAGAGAAAGGTTATTTCTTTATAAACAGAACCAAGAAAAAAAGAAATTTCTTTTTTCTTGGTTCCCTCTCCAAAGGAGAGAGCCGGGGAGAGATTTTATAAGCCTGCCTGCCTGCTAATTTCAAGCATTCTGTCAATTGGTTTTTTAGCTGCCAGGCGTAATTCCTCATCCATAATAATATCAGGCAGTTCATACTTCATACACAGATAAATTTTTTCCAGTGTATTACGCTTCATGTGCGGACAGTCGTTGCACGCACAACCGTTATCCGGAGGAGCAGGAATAAATTTTTTATGCGGACTGGATTTCTCCATCTGGTGAAGAATACCGGTTTCCGTAGCTACAATAAATTCAGTAGCCTCATTTTCTATAGTGTATTTTAAAAGTCCTGTAGTAGATCCAACAAAATCTGCCAGTTTTAAAAGGGGTTCTTCACATTCAGGATGCGCAATAAACTTAGCATCCGGATTTTGCTGTTTCAATTTGGTGATCTTTTCCAGGCTGAAAATTTCGTGCACCATACAGGCCCCGTTCCACAACAGCATATCACGTCCTGTAACTTTGTTGATATAAGCGCCGAGGTTCTTATCCGGAGCAAAAATGATCTTTTGCTCTTTAGGAAAACTGTCCACAATAATACGCGCGTTGCTGCTGGTAACAATTACATCACTCAGTGCCTTAATGCCTGCACTGCAGTTAATATAGCTCACTACCACATGATCAGGATGTTGTTCCTTAAACTTCTGAAATAATGGTGGCGGACAACTATCGCTTAAAGAACAACCCGCCTTAAAGTCTGGAATAACAACCTTCTTGGTTGGATTTAAAATCTTTGCCGTTTCTGCCATGAAATGCACGCCGGCAAACACAATCATGTCAGCATCTGTTTTCTCTGCTTCCTGTGCCAGCCCAAGGCTGTCGCCAATGTAATCAGCAATATCCTGTATATCCGGTTCCTGGTAGTAATGGGCCAGGATTACTGCGTTCTTTTCTTTTTTCAGCTTATTAATTTCTTCAAAAAGGTCCAGTGTAGGATCCACATCAATATCCAAAAAACCTTTCGCCTCTGCTTCCTGCTTTGCATGCTCCAAAACTGCTGTGTCCATAATTGTAAATTTTTAAAATCCACTGCAATGATACAATGCCGCAACAAATTTTCTGAAACAATTTTTAGTGCAGCTGTTTTTCTTCTTAATAATAATTATATAATATATTTTTAAAAAAAGCTTATTATTATTAGCAGTGTGAATTAGTGGATAACTTATCATTCACATTTATTACAAAATTAGCCTTTAATTGTTTTCCACATAAATAGCGCTTTAATTAACACAGCATTTCCTATACTATGCTTTATTAGGAGTGTTTATTCACAAAAATGTGAATTGTTTATTCTTAATAAAAATTGCTTTATTTAAAATTTACATTCTGTTAATAGAGCCGGCATAAATTTATAGAAACGCACTTTTTTAAGAAGCGCTTCTGTTTGTTCCTATTTTATATCCTAATAACGCTATTTCATATAAACGTTTCACGCCGGGATATCCACATTTTTAAAGAGCTATTCACACATCTTTGGGGAGAAATAAGTATAGAAAAAGGCGCATTAACCCGTTAACAAGAAACAAAATCTTATCCTATCGCTGGAAAAAAGTTATAATGTATCCTTACTGTTATAAAACATAATAGATAGAGAGTAATTATTTTATCTCGCTTTTCGTATTTATCTATAGTACCCTCCTAATTGGAAAATATTGTTCAAAAAGATGTTAAAAATGTTGTAAGGTTTCTTTTAGGGGAGATATAGATTTGTATTGAGATTGCTTTTATAAATTTTAAAAACCAATTATAAAAAGATTGCTTTCATTAGAATAAGATTATAGGAATACTAATTACAAAAACCGATGATATTTTATCAAGCCGCTCTGCCGGTGTACAGATAAAGAATTCCATCAATGCGTACAACGGCCCTTTATATGAAACCGGTAATGGTCATTCCTGCTATATGAAGAAATAGTGAAATATTCTGATGACCGGGTATATAGTGATCATTGCGAACTCTATACTACAAAAATAAACTATTGGAGGTAATCCGGAGATTATTTCAGGGAAGGTTTGCGGGGATAAGAAATCGATATTATCGATGAGACCTGTAAATATATAATATAAGTGTGTATTAAACTTAACAACACTAAAAGTATGAACGAAATAGTTAATCACCCTAAAGTAAATATCATACTGAAAAAGTCGGTTATGATAATTGCATTGATTTTTTTGTGTACTTCAAGTTATTACTCGTATGCGAAGCCGGCATATTCCCCGAAAGGATATGCCTCCGGACTAACTGCCGGTAGTAAAGTATACGACCATAAGGTAAGTGTAACAGCAGCTCTTCAGCAGGTAAGAAAAAAAATTATCGGGCGCGTGCAGGATATTAGCGGGCAACCTGTAGTAGGCGCCAGTGTAATAGAAAAAGGTGTAGTTGGTAATGGTACCACTACCGATGGTGAAGGCAATTTTACCCTCACTGTTTTGGAGAATGCTATTATAACAGTATCATATATTGGCTATACTGAGCAGGACGTGGATACAAAAGAGAGCAGCCATTTCGATATCGTTCTGCAGGACAATATTACCCAAACGCAGGGAGTGGTGGTTACAGCATTTGCAAAGCAAAAAAAGATCAATGTTACCGGGGCTATATCAAGTGTATCGGGAGACGATATCGTTTCCAGCCCTGTTGCCAATGTCACCAATGCGCTTATCGGGTTAGTACCAGGTGTTAATGGATTACAAATGACGGGTGAGGCCGGAAGAAACGAAACCAACATTAAGATAAGGGGTATAGCTACCTATGGAAATTCTAATCCCCTGATCGTTATTGATGGTATTGAGCAAGCCGCCGAACAGGCTTTTGTTGAATTAAATGCCATAGACCCCAATGAAATATTAAACATCAGTATATTAAAAGACGCGGCATCTACCGCGGTGTACGGTATCAGGGCAGCAAACGGGGTTATTATAGTTACTACCAAAAGAGGGCAGATAGGAAAACCAAAGATCAGTATTTCTACAAATTACGGAATAACTCAGGCCAGCATGATGCAAAGGGGATTATCTTCTCACGACTGGGCCTATATGCGAAACGAAGCCATCAGGCACGATATGAACAGCTACGATGGTACAGCCGGCCTTGCTGCTTACCTTTTCAGCGATGATGATCTTTGGAAGCTCAAAAACAACCGGGACTTTACACCTGAAGAGGTAGCGGCAATGACAAACCTGAGCGATGAGCAGAAAGCACGGCTCAATGCGAGCCAGGCAATTTATTATACCAGTAAGGATCAATATAAAGAGCTTTTCGGCAATTTAGGCCCTCAAAGTCAAATAAATCTGAACATTTCGGGAGGTACAGAGCGTGTCAAATACTTCACATCCTTTGGCTTTTTCAACCAGGAAAGTATAACGAATGCCGTAAAATATTATGATGCGGATACCAAATCTAATTTTCAGCGTTATAATTTCAGGTCCAACTTTGATGTTGATGTGATCAAGAACCTTACTATTTCCCTCAACATTGCCGGCCAGTTTGGTAAGATGCAGGGCCCTGGCACCGCGGCAGATCCTTATGATTTAGGCGGCAGATATTTTGCCATAATGCAATTGGTTATGGAAGGTAACCCTATCCACAGCACAGGTATTGTAAATGGAAAACTTGTTTCCACCTACGCCGGTGACCGTGGTTCACCTCAAAACCCATTGGGTTCAATCATCAACGATCAAAAAGGTGGGCAGAATACTATGTACTATTTTTTGAATAGTGGTACAGGACTTATATACAACAACCTGCTGGACAACTCGTTAAAATTTGAGTACCGGATGCCTTATGTAACCAAGGGGCTTCGTTTGCGCGGTACCGTAAACTACCAGGATAACTATAATAAATATGTATCTATAAAGCCATCATTGCCTATATATAACATACAGAGAAATCTGGACGACCCCAATATCATTGAGTTTTTTGGAGGAGGAATGAGCAGCGATGCTTTTAACACTTATGGTTACTCCAACTGGAACAAGCTGTATATGGATGCCGGCATAGATTATGAAAGGATTTTCAATAAACATAGTATCCAGGCGCTGGTACTGGGGAAAGCGTCTAAATATACCATGCCCGGTGATAACAACCGTACGCCTTCGGGCATTATGGGATTGGTTGGGCGCGTGGCCTATAATTATGCGGACAGATATATGACTGAAGTTAATGTGGGCTATAATGGTACAGAGCAGTTTGCCGAAGGCAACAGGTTCGGATTGTTTCCGGCATTTTCAGGTGGCTGGATACCTACGCTTGAACCGTTTTTCCCTAAAAACAACATACTTACTTTTCTGAAGATCAGGGGATCGTATGGTGAGGTAGGGAATGATTTATTAGGTGGTACCGGGCGCCGCTACCTGTACCTGCCCAATACCTACAACCTTAACCAGGGAGGCTATTATTTGGGTACATCTGATGGTTCATCGCCCAATACTTATTTTCCGGGAGCAAATGAGGGAGCTATAGGTAATCCTTTCATTACCTGGGAAAAGGCAAAGAAAACCGATATAGGATTTGAATCCATGTTTTTCAGCAACAGGCTATCTGTTAATTACGACAGGTTTTTTGAAAGCCGGAACAATATCCTCACCACCCTCGGTATTATCCCGGGCATATATGGTGTACCCGGATCATCTGTACCACCTGCTAACATCGGGCAAACGGAAAATAAAGGATATGAGCTGACCGTGGGATGGAAAGATCGCGTCAACGATTTTGGTTATTTTTTTGAGGGCCACCTTACTCATACGCGTAACAAGGTTATCTACCGGGCAGAAGCCCCTAATCCTTACGATTGGATGAACGCAACCGGAAAAAGTATAGGACAACGCTTTGGCTTGCATAGCGATGGTTTCTATAATACACAGGAGGATTTAAATAACCGGCCGTTCAATACCTATACCAGCAACCGGGCCACCTTAGGCGACATCAGGTATAAGGATATCAACGGTGATGGCTTTATTGACAACAAAGACGTAGCCCCCATCGGATACCCGAACTTTCCGGAGTACCAGTTTGGTTTAAAACTGGGAATGGATTACAAGGGATTCGAGATCAGGGCCTTGTTCAACGGCTCAAAGAACGGCTCCTTTTATATGCCGGACGGCTTCGTTATCCCTTACATTCTTAACGGAGGTAACGCCTGGCAATGGATGTTTGACGGGAGATGGACACCCGAGAAGGCTGCTGCCGGTGAAAAAATCACCTACCCCAGAGCCACATACAGCTACAGTT
>DAOLFI010000163.1:0-6865 GCA_035326385.1 Niabella sp. | reverse complement strand
ATCAATTGCATCTAACGGAAAAATCTTTATTCCACTAAAAATAATTGCCGGCAACAATATTACTGCAGGGGATACGCAATTTTCCTTACAGCTTTTCTCAAAAAACAATCAAATGGCATTAAGCCGCAATGTTAAATATGCCATTATGGCTAATGTAAAATTAAACCTGTTTACTACTCAGCCAATTATAAACCTACACAATATACAGGATTCAGTACAGGTAGCTGTTACAGTAAGCAATACCGGAAATATTGGACAGGCAGCAACTATTGTGTTTAATATACCTGAACTTACCGGAGAAAAAAACTTTTTTGAATACACAGGTTTTATAGACAGAAAAAAAGATACCGTTTTTAAATTTAACTTTTTTGCTCCTGAAAAACTATTGAGGCTGGATAAGTTTACCGTGCAGGTTGCAGGACTACGCGGAGCTGAAAAAGAACTGTTTGGTAATGTAGTAATAACCGTATTAAACGTGTCTTCATTCAAACGCTATAATAATGTACGAACAAACAATCTAAGTTCATTGTATCAAAGTAACAGTATTACAGCAAGTTATAGAAGGATTGGCAATAATGTTGACATTTATCAGCTGATGGCTAACACTAATATTGATTTACCTGCCGGTTATGTAGGTTTGAACGCCAACCTATATACTATGAACAATGATCATAACCCCATTGTAAGTAATACGTATTTATTTTATAATTTAAACGAAAATGAGATACGGGTAGGCAATATCAGCCGTACGCTCGAAGTTCCGTTTTTTGGACGCGGAGCAGAAGTAACCTTCAATAACAAGACAAAAAGCAGGAGCTTGCAGGCTGGCTTTGTTGACGAAAACTTTAATCTCATTCAAAAGAACAGCTTCTTAAAAAACGGTTATGGTTTCTATGCTGTCAGCACGTTTAATCAACAAAACATATTAAACAACTATACCGTCAATTACATATTTAAGGAAGATGTGTATGAAAATGCACTGCATCATGTGCTGGGCAGCGAAATCAACCGTAACCTTGGTAAATTAGGCAACCTGAAAATGAGGCTGTATGAAGGTTACAGCAATTATAAATCTGACAAAATTCAAAATTTTTCAACAGCCATTGAGGCTCAACATATTGGTGAATACAAAACTATCAGAACCTCCGGTAATTATTTTTACAGTACAAAATATTTTCCGGGCAACAGGCGTGGCTTGCTGCAATTGCAGCAAACATTCACAAAATCGTTAAGCAAAACCTCTTCATTGTATGCGAGTATTTTCGCTTCCGATTTTGCACCCCGGTCCTACACTTACAATATGAACATAAAGTCTACCAATATCAGAACAGATGCGGGCATTAATCTGCCCAATTTGAAAAAGATAAACTTAACGCTTACTTACCAATATCAACATGAAACATCTAACAGTATTAACCGTCAGTTAAATATAGCAGACACGGGAAACCTTTTATCAATAAATGCACACAGGCTTGCTTCAAACTTAAACTGGACAAGCCCCAACCAATACCATTCTTTTATTATAAGTGGGGATGGCGGCTGGGTTCGATACCCTGAAAACACAACAAATCAACTTCAATTTAAACTGAGCAGCTCATACGTTTTCAAAGCTGTTAATTTTAATGCCATTTACCAGCACGGAAGTTATTTCTTATCTGAATATGCGGCAACAAAACGAACAGACATTCATAAGAATTATAAAAGATTGATGCTCTCTGCAAACATCAATAAATCTATTTTCAATAAAAAGTTTTTAATCAATGCCGGCGCCAGTTACATAAATGATTATATGATAGGGAAAACACCATCGGCCTTTGTAAATCTCAGGTATGCGCCAAAAGAGCACTACTTTGTCTTTCTAAATACATCCTGGTTCAGGTACAACTTATCTATTATTGGAGTTGATCTGCAGCCCACATCAGTAACATCTGCGGAACTTGGGTTCACTTTTAATTTCAAATCATCCCAAGCATCACCAGGTAAAAAAGGAACGGTTAAGGCAACGGTGTATTATGACTATAACAGTAATAATGTCTTTGATAAAGGAGACTCTCCTGCAAGCAACCACATAATTATACTTAATAACACTTCTTTCCAAACCAACGCCAATGGACAACTCTTATACAAGTCTGTACCGTTTGGGAAATACAATATCCAATCCAGTGCGCAGCAGGGATGGTTTAGCAAAGAAAAAGATATTGTATTGAACGCGTATAAATCTGATATAGAAGTTCCCCTGCACCAAAGCGGAACCATTACCGGTAAAATAGAATACGATATAGACACAAGAACATCTTTACATTTTGAGCCTCGCTTTGATGGCATTGCCTTTAACATATACAATCAAGAAGGCCAAATAGTGCAAAGAATAAATACCGATGATTCGGGAGAGTTCATGTCCTTTTTGCCAACAGGAACTTATCAGTTAATACTTGATGAAAAATCACTGCCGGATAATACTTACGTTTCTGATGCCGGTACGGGTACCTTTACCATCAGCAGTGGCAAAATCACTTCCACACCAGCTTTTACCATCAAAGCAAAAGAAAAGAAAAGAGTAGTGAAAAAATTTGGGGAGTAGTCTGTTAGAGATCCAAAAATTAATTTTACTCAACGCGATATGAATCTATCCGGAATGACGAAATATTAAAAACCAAACCGTTAGCCCTCAACAAGCGCGTCCGACCGGGTCATCAAAACAAGCTGTCAATAACACGTGATTTAACTAATGGCAATAACTTTTATACGCTTTATAATTTTTCCACTTTTTGAAACAAAAGCGGAAAAGGATTGCCGCAGCAAACCCCTTACTACAAAGACCTGTTGAACTATCAGCGTTTCTTTGCTTCCAATTTATCTATTTTCTTTTGAAGCTCATTAACTTTTTTTTCGCTTTTGGATAATTGTTTTTGCTTACTCGCTACATCAGAAGTTAGTTTTGAAGCTCTTTTGTTAGCTTTTTCAGCAGTTTTAGCGTCCTTGCTGGCTTTTTTTGCTGCTTTTGTGTTGCCAGCGTGGCCAGCCATACTTTCTGCCGATGCTTTACTATTGCCTGAAGCATTTGCAGCATGTGTATTTGCTTTTTCCAGATCTGCGTTCAGCTTTACCAGGTCATTCTGGTATTGTGCAAGCTTCAGCTTTTCTGAATTTAATTCTGTATGCAGTTTTGCCAGGTCCTTTTTGATCTGGAGCGTTTTTAAAGAGTCTTTTGATATTGATTCCGACTGGGCATGGACACAAATACCAATAATCAGAAATACGAAGGTTAACAACCCTGTTCTCATAGTGATTTAATTTAAAAATTTATTTAATAAAAGGGCGAAATTAACAAAAAAATGCTACATCATATAAGGGTCAGGTGCCTTTAACTAATTCTAACTATGGCTATTAACGACTTACCCTATCAGCCATACATTAGCTTAGGAACAGATGATCACGGCTTATCCGCAGATTTCATATTCTCCCCATCCTTAAAATGCAACCTTCTGAATACCAGGCCCGATATAATCGTTAAGCTTCCTACTACCAGGAAAGTATAGCGAAAAGCATTATGAATTTCGTTATCTATGAACGCAGCATCTCCCTGAAAAATCTTTAAAACGATCAGACCAAAGGCTACGCCAAAACCAATGGCCAGTTGCTGATTCACAGAAAGCAAAGAATTCCCGCTGCTGGTATGGTATTGCCTCAGATCTGCTATGGATATGGAATTCATAGAAGTAAACTGAATAGAATTAAAAAAACCTAAAACCGCAATAATGGGAATATACCAGTAAATAGAAGTATGCACACCGGGTATAGCCATACAGCAGATCAGCATACCAATAATGAATGTATTGACCATTAATGTTTTCCTGTAACCAAAACGGTCAAGGATTTTGATCACCGCAGATTTACCGAACATTGCTGTTAAGGCCATTGGCGCTACGATCCATCCTGAGGTAACGGCAGAACGTCCGTATGCAACCTGTATCATCAAAGGCAAAAGCAAGGGAACGGAGCTGATACCCAGGCGCGTAGCCAGGTTGCCCAATATCCCTACACGAAAAGTTCTTACCTGGAATAAATTCAGGGGAAAAATCGGGTTCTCATCACGCCTGGCATGACGGTAATAAAAATAAAGCATCAGGAAACCTAATGAAAGCGCCAGTAAAACCGGTGTAACATGTACTGTATTTCCGAATAATTCAAGTGAAATGGAAAGCAGCAGTGAGGCAGCCGCAAATATCAGGAAACCTTTTAAATCAAAATCTATGATGGATGACCGGTAATCGGGCATAAATTTTATGCTTAACAATATGCCAATGAGCCCTATCGGGATATTGATAAGAAAGATCCAGTGCCAGGATAAATAGTCTACCATATAACCACCTACCAAAGGCCCTAATACAGGTCCGATCAATGCAGGGACGATCGCAAAATTCATAGCCCGCAGTAATTCATTTTTAGGAAATGTTTTGATAAGCGCCAGCTTCCCTACAGGTGTCATCAGGCTCCCTCCTACTCCCTGCACTACCCTTGCTATTACCAGGTGCGTTAAATTCTGAGACAGTGAACAGAACAAAGATCCCAGGGCAAATAGCACCAATGACGAAATAAAAATCTTTTTAGTGCCAAATTTATCAGCAAGGAATCCGCTTACGGGCATAAACAGGGCCAATGTTAAAACATAGCTGATAATAGCATTCTGCATATCCATCGGCGATTCGTTCAGGTCTTTTGCAATGGCCGGCAGGGAAGTATTCAGAATAGTAGAGTCCAGCATCTGCATAAATATGGACGTTGCCAGGATAGCAGGAAGTATTTTCCTGGTGGGGTCTAAGCGCTGATCAGCATTCATCAAATCCATTTACTATTTAAAAAATTAGCACGAATATAAAAAACCTTACCTGTAGATGCCGGATACTGGACGCTAACCAGTCGGAAAGTCCGGAAGTCCGAGGTCCGAAAGTTTGGAAAAGAAGGAGCGTGTACTTTGCATCTGGCTTCTAGCTTTTCATTGGGCATTGAATATTGAGAGTTCGGATATTCTATACACAAGAGCAAAATATTCAATAATCAATTTTCAATACATCAATATTCAATCGTAGTAAAGAGCTTTCGGCTTTCAACCTTTAGCTTTTTGCATACACCATATCTAGTACATTACACTGCTGGTTCATAGTTCATTGCCATCGTCCCGGTAAACTTTTCAGCCTATCAACCTCCCTTCTGTCAACTGTCATCCACCCTCTGTCATCTTTCATATTTACATCTTATACTTCAAACCCTTAACTTCGTGGCAAAAGTTTTTATTATGAATCTTCACGAATATCAGGCTAAAGAACTATTAAAAAAATATAATGTCCCGGTACAGGACGGTTATGCGTGCAGCGCTGTTCATGAAGCGGAAGAAGCCTACAGGAAAATCAAAACCGACACAGGCAGCAAATTTGCAGTAGTTAAAGCACAAATCCATGCAGGCGGCCGGGGAAAAGGCACCGTTAAAGAAACCGGTATTAACGGTGTAAAAGTTGCCAAATCCCTGGAAGATATAGAGGAGTTTTCAAAAGGCCTTTTAGGCGGCACATTGGTTACTGTACAAACCGGTCCTGCAGGAAAAGTGGTAAACAAAATATTTGTAGCCCAGGATATGTATTATGACGGGCCAAGCGAAAGACAGGAGTTTTACCTTTCTATACTGCTGGACCGTTCTACCGGTAAAAACGTGATCATGTACAGCACCGAAGGAGGCATGAATATTGAAGATGTTGCGCACGAAACTCCGGAGAAAATATTTAAGGAATGGGTACATCCTGCCGGTGGATTGCAGGGTTTCCAGGCCAGAAAAATAGCGTTCAACTTAGGCTTGAAAGGTGAAGCGTTCAAAAACTGTGTGAAATTTGTTACCAATCTTTACAGTGCTTATGTAGGACTTGATTGCAATATGCTGGAAATTAACCCGCTGTTTAAAGCAGCTGATGATAAGATCATTGCTGTTGACTGTAAAATGAATTTAGATGACAATGCTATGATCCGTCACGGAGACCTGGCAGCATTGCGTGATATTACCGAAGAAGATCCTACAGAAGTGGAAGCAGGTAAATACAACCTGAACTTCGTGAAATTAGATGGTAATGTAGGATGTATGGTAAATGGCGCCGGACTTGCTATGGCAACTATGGATATGATCAAGCTAAGCGGCGGAGAGCCGGCTAACTTCCTGGATGTAGGCGGTACCGCGAATGCCCAGACTGTTGAAGCAGGATTTAAGATCATTATGAAAGACCCAGCCGTAAAAGCCATCCTTATCAATATTTTTGGTGGTATTGTTCGTTGCGATCGCGTAGCTGCCGGTGTTATAGACGCCTATAAGAACTTAGGCAATATTGAAATTCCTATCATTGTAAGATTACAGGGAACAAATGCTGAAGAAGCCAAGAAACTGATAGATGAAAGCGGACTTAAAGTTCAATCGGCTATCCTGTTAAGCGAAGCAGCTGACCTGGTAAAAAAAGCTGTGGCTTAATTTTATAAGATCTTCAATATATCATTTTAAAAGCGGACTTTTAATCAGTCCGCTTTTTTGTTTATACTCCACTATCGCAGGATTTTTTTCTTATACTCGTCTACATATTGCATAGTGTAGGCATACGCATAATCAAATATCTGCCGGGCGTTTTTCTTATCAAACATACTAAAGCGCGTCATATCAGGAGGATTAATAAAAAGGTCACATTGTTTTGATTTCTGATACACAGGCTGCCCCAGCGCCAGGTGAACAACCCGGTCAAACAAACGTCTTCCCGAAAGATTGATAGTTTCCTGGTGAGAGATGGCATTGACACTTACCCCGATCAGTATGTCGCATTTATCCTGTATAGGT
>DAOLFI010000162.1:0-6935 GCA_035326385.1 Niabella sp. | reverse complement strand
TTAAACACAGCTGCCCCCGCCGCATAATATATCAGCTCTCTTTTCTTGCACCTCATTGATAGATTTTTGTAGAATCTCATAATTATAATGTTTTGTAAACTGATGGTCGTCTTCGCATAATATAAAATATTCCCAATCCATTTTTGTTGCCCGATTGACATTTTTTTGCATAGTTCGTGAAAGGCCGATAGCTCCACTTTCATGTTCTACTGTATCTACTACAGAAGTTCTAAATTCATCATGTTCAGAAAGCTCCTTTTTAATATGTATTCTACGATCGGTTCGCGATTTGAGATTGACAATTAGAACAGGCAGCATAATAATTACGTTATTTTTTGATGTTAAATTTCAAAGTATTTAAGGAATGGACACTTAATGTCATACCTAAGCATCTGGTACATTGTGTAATTAAATTTTTATATCATAATCCGGGGGCATAAATTTTTTGTAATCTTTTAATTTGTCTGGAACTGATATTTACAGTTGTTTGGGGTGCAGTTTGATTTTTCTGACATTTATTAAATGTTGTCTTAATAATAAAGCTAAAGTGGTTTTACCTGCGCCAGAAAGAACAAATAGCCAAATTGCTTTCATTAGAATATTTTTAAATTTTGTTTCGATTTTACTATACGTTAAAAAATCAAACCTATTCTTTCTTTCGTATGTGAATTAAGGAAACCGAAGAGATACAAAAAGAAATAGTATAAATTATATATTCACAGATAAAACCTTCAATGCAGCATTTGTGCAACGAAAATATTTTTTTAAATATCCTTGCAGGGCATAAAAATGGTTTTTCCTGAAAAGCAAAGCTCTTCTGGCTTTCCAATTTAGCAAGTTCATCTACCAGTTCTCCCTATTTCATATAGCCTGCATATATTTCTTTCTTTGTTCTTTTAATTTCTGATAAATTACAACTGAACTTAAACAGACCTAATTATTTTTTATGATTGATATCAATAATGGCTTTAACTGGCCGGATAAAGGTGTAGGGGCATCATTATTCGCAATACTTCCATCGGGATTTATAATTATATATTTGGGAACCCAGGCTATATTGTAAAAATTGGATGCAAGATTGGCTGTGTCTATTAGATTTAACCCGGGAATTTTGTGCTTCTTCAAGTTCTTTTTCCATTTATCCCAATCACTGTCTATAGATATAGAAACAAACTTTATAGGATAGCCCTTCATTTCAGCCTTTAAGTTTTTCAAATAAGGAAAATTTTCAAAGCAGGGAGCACACCAGCTTCCCCAAAAATCAATTAATACATAATAGCCTTTAAATATTGAAAGGTTGTGCATCTTGCCATCTTTGCCTGGCAATTGAAGGCTGTGCAATCCCTTTATTTTTTCCAGATGAGAAAAAAACGCACTGTCACTATTATTTCTTCTAAAAGACATATTTTTTGTAAGCGCAAAAACTTCTTTCAATATACTTCTTCCAAACTGACTTTGTTTTACTTGATCTCCAAAATTGCTATAGTATATTTGTGATGAGTCTATAGGTATTTTCCTGATACATCTTCTGAGAAGATAACCACTGAAATAGGAGTTAGGGTGCTCCCTCACATATTGCAATGCCATCTTTATCTGTACTTCATTCAAAGAATCAATTTTTATTTTGTACATCTTTTTAAGCTGATTGGCAGCATTTTCATCTTTAGGTGGAGTTATTGGGTATAATAAATTACTATACTCTGCTATCGCAGTAAACTGCTCTTTGTTTTCTTTTTCCCAATTCTCTTTTTCTTCTTGAGATTTTGAACCGGTTACTTCTATATTATCAACAATACCATTTTGAATATCAATCAATGCAGTCATTTGTGCAGGTTCTATTAAGAACCTTGCTACTTTTGGACCATCTACGAATTGGGATTTAATATCTGTAAGTAATATCAATTCAGCAGCTTTTCTTATTTGTCCTGAAATGATAACGCTTTCATTTTGTACTTTTTTTATTTCTCTTTTATAAGAATCGCTTTTACAATCATAATATATTACGCCCAAAGAGTCTAAAAACTTTCCCTTAATAGATATATTGATATTAAAAGAATCACAAAAGTTTACATCTGTTTGCGCTACAAGAGTCTGAAAAAAAATAGCGAATACGAACGATAAGAATATTTTAAGCATAAAAAACTTTGTGCAACTACAAGATAAAAAATAGCAGAAATATTTAGCTCTTTGAAAGAGGGCTATTCTACAAACGCGTTGTGTCTGATCATACAAAATAAGCTAATATTGCTTTTACTTAAAAATATATTTCGAAATGTATTTTATTACTTTAAGAAGCTGTCTCTGACTGTCAAGACAGCTTCTTTGCAAAGAAATCAGTTAAATGTTTTAACGCATTTAGCAAGATAACCTCCACTGTCACATATGCCACCGCAACGATACCCCTCAGAGCACTCCAGTACAAATTACTGGTGACCGGAATGGCATATATGAAAGCTTATTGATCCTCTTTATGCCTGTTATATTTCTCTGATTTTGTTCTCTTGAATAGCTTTTAGCCATTGTCTTTTTCCTCTTTGCTGTTAAGAGAAATACTTATTACAGTAAACCCACTATCCCTGGTTAATGCGCTTGCCCTGATCCCACAATTTCTTGGCAGGATATTTTATTGATATTACCATACATTTGTATATATCCTATAAACATATTAAATATGATGATAGTGCGTTGTAATTTTTTGTTATTGCTTTCTTTTTGCTTTTCTCTTTCCCTGATTGCGCAAACCTCCCCTGCTGCAAAGCAATGGGCAGACAACACTTATAAAACCTTAAGTGATGATGAAAAGATTGCGCAGCTGGTGATTATACGCGCCTACTCCAATAAGGGCCTTGAAGCTAACGTAGTAAACGATATTAAAAAATATAATGTAGGCTCCATTTGCTTTTTCCAGGGAGGGCCGGTAAGGCAGGCGCAGCTTACCAATTATTATCAAAGCCTGGCTAAAACACCCATCCTTATTACAATTGACGGGGAGTTTGGGCTGGGCATGCGGCTGGACAGTGTAATCAAATATCCTTATGCGATGACCCTCGGGGCTATTACTGATGCATCATTAGTATACGAAACCGGCAAATGTATTGGTGAGCAGCATAAACGCCTGGGTGTACATGTGGATTATGCCCCGGTGGTGGACATTAATAATAATCCTAATAACCCGGTTATTGGCTTCCGTTCTTTTGGAGCAGACAAATACCGGGTAGCCAGGAACGGCATTGCTTTTATGAAGGGAATGCAGGATGCAGGCATTATGGCTTGTGCCAAGCATTTTCCAGGTCATGGCGATGTGGATGTAGATTCTCACCTGGATCTGCCCGTAATTAATAAACCACGTACAGAGCTGGAAAACTTAGAATTATACCCGTTCCGTGAAATGATCAAAGCCGGCGTGCAAAGTGTAATGGTGGGTCACCTGTCGGTACCTGCTATTGACAAAGGAAAGAACAGGGCCACTTCCATCTCAAAAAATGCTGTAGACGGCTTGTTGAGAAAAGAGCTGGGATTTGAAGGGCTGACTTTTACAGACGCCCTGGAAATGAAAGGGGTGGCTAAATATTTCCCGGGAGGTACCATTGCGGTAGAGGCTTTAATTGCCGGTAATGATATGCTGTGTTTGCCCGAAAGCGTGGAAGGCACTATTAAAGCCGTAAAAGAAGCCATCCGGCAAAAGCGCCTGAGCTGGGAGGATATAGAGCAAAAAGTAAAAAAGGTTTTAATTGCAAAATATAATCTTGGACTCAGCAATCAACAGCCTGTTGACATTGAAAATTTATTGAACGACCTGAATGCTGAAACTAATGCCATCCGTAAAAGAGTAGCAGAAAAGTCTTTAACCCTGCTCAGCCTGGCCAGCGCCAATACTTTCAGGAATGAATTTTTTACCTGGCCGCTGAAAAAAGAGCGTAAAATTGCTTACGTAGCATTTGGCAGCGGTAGCAAAGAAGTACTGGGCGACCGTTTAAAAAGCGACTTTAACGCAGATGTGTTTTATATCAATTATGCCAGCCCTGCAGATAAAGGCGGCGTAGTTGTAAAAAAGATACTGGAGGGTAAATACGACGATGTGATCATCGGGTTTCACGATATTAATACCCGGAAAGGAACCACCAACTACGGAATAACACAAAGTGCACTAAAGAACTGGTACGCGCTTAACAAAACCAACGCAGTGACATTAGTGTTTGGAAGTCCGCTTGCAGCCACCGGTCTTTGCACGGCTAAATCACTGGCGATATGTTATGAAGATGATGCCGTTTTTCAAAATGTTGCTGCAGATTGGCTCCGTGGCGACTTTGTGGCTTCGGGGACTTTGCCTTTTAGCGTTTGCACTTATACACAGGGCCACGGGAAGCTGATTTCTCCCAGCGACCTGACCTACCTGGAGCCCATAGGAGATGAACGTTTCACCGCTGTGGATTCTATTGCAATAGATGGTATTAAAAAAAAAGCCTATCCGGGTTGCGTTATTCTGGCCGCCAAGGATGGAAAGATCATTTATCACAAAGCTTTTGGAAGCTTTGATTACGACAGTTTAGATGCCACCCGCCTGAACAGCATTTTTGACCTGGCATCGGTTACCAAAACATCGGCGGTTACCGTAGCCATTATGAAACTGGCAGAGCAGGGCAAAATAGATCTTAAAAAAAAACTTTCAGACTATCTGCCTTTTACTAAACGGACCAGCAAGGCAAATCTTACTTTAGAAAACATCATCCTGCACCAGGCCGGAATGGTGCCGTTCATTCCTTTTTATAAAGCTACACTGGATGCTGATGGCAATCCCAGGACAGATCTATACAAATCTCAGTCCGAACCTGGCTTTACTACACAGGTTGCCCGTGGCCTGTACCTGAGAAACGACTGGAAAGATACTATCTGGAAAACCATTATCGAAAGCCCCGTTACCGCACAGGGAAAAAGATACGAGTACAGCGATAACGATTTCTGGTTTTTAGGGCAGATTGTGGAAACAGTTTCCGGTAAGCCTCTGGACGAATATGTTCAGGATTATTTCTACATCCCCCTGTTCATGAAAACAACCGGCTATCAGCCTTTAAAGCGCTTTCCTTTAGTAGAAATAATACCAACAGAAAAAGAAACGGGGTTCAGAAACCAGCTGATACAGGGCACCGTGCATGATGAAGGAGCTGCTTTAGGAGGAGGCGTTGCAGGGCATGCAGGGTTATTTTCAACCGCTTATGATCTGGGAAAATTATACCAGATGCTTTTGAATGGCGGAGAGCTAAACGGACATCGTTTCCTGAAATGGGAAACTATTCAAAACTTTACTGCCTATCGCAGCAATATCAGCCGCAGGGCCTACGGATTTGATAAACCAGAGAAAAACAACGCTACCCGCAGCCAGCCTTATCCAAGCAGGTTAGCATCGCCTCAAACTTATGGGCATACAGGATTTACAGGAACCTGCGTATGGGTAGATCCCAAGCACAATATTGTGTACATTTTTCTTTCCAACAGGGTAACGCCAACACGTAATAATCCACGCCTGGGATCATACAATATCAGAGGAGAAATACAGGACGCTATTTACCGGGGGCTTGGAATTGCCGGATAATATGCATGGATTACTAATATAATAACTGTTTTTCAGACAGTATATAATACAGCATATTTGTTGTATATTTACAACAAATATGCTTTACCATGAATAAAGGAGATATACCAACACAACCATTCAATACCAAAAAAAGCATTAGAAAAGCCGCAGGCTTAAAGCCCCGCTCGTTCAGGTGGTCTTTAGCTGCAAATGGCAAAACTTATGTATGGGTTGATAAAATGGAACGAATGGGAATTATAAGGCAAGGCGTAGCCTACGATACAATTGAAACAATAAGCAAGCGGTTAAACAAGCCCGTTAAGTCTGTGTTGTCAATTATTGGTATGCCACAAACAACATATAATAAGCGAAAAAATGAACAGGCTATATTAGACAGCAGGAACAGCGAACTCATTGTGCTGATAACCGAATTGATAGACTACGGTATTGAAGTATTTAATAACGAGGAGGAAAAATTTCAAAGATGGTTAAAGAAAAATAATCAGGCGCTTGGTGGAAATTCGCCGGAAAGCCTGTTGGATACCATTACAGGAATTGATGAAGTGAAGTTCTGCCTTAACAGAATTGAGTACGGAAACTTTGCATAAATGAGAGTTTTTAGAATTGAGCGGGAAAAATATTTAAAAACTACGCTGACCGGTATCGGGGCATCAATGTCAAAAGGATACCGGTGGAATAGCTTCAATACAAAACTGGTTTATACTGCCGAAAGCAGAGCTTTAGCAATGCTGGAAGTGTCCGTTCACCTGGATTTAAGTGAGGATTTACCAACAGACAGGCGTCTTGTTGAAATAGAAATACCCGATAATATAAGTGTTTTAGAAGTAAAGATAGAAGACCTTCCCCTCGACTGGAATGCGAAGCCACCGGGCTTATTTACCCAGATTGTGGGAGATGATTTCGTTTTTCAAAACGAAGCAGCAATATTGAAAGTGCCGAGCAGCATCGTTCCGCAGGAATTTAATTATCTCATAAATCCCTCGCATCCTCATTCAAAAAAAATTAAAGTAGTACGTACCATTAAAATGAGCTTTGATACAAGAGTAAAACAAAAAGGTAGGAAGTAAGATGCTTCGTTTAGCAATCATTTATGTTATAGGGGTAATGCTTTTTATTTCCTGTGATAATAAGCCGGAAAGAACCATTACCTGCGGCATCTATTACTGGAAAAGCTATTTCAATCCCACTTCTTTTGAAAAGCAACGGTTAGACAGCCTGCAGGTCAACTGTCTTTATATCAAATTTTTTGATATATCCTGGGACGATCTCGCTCACAAAGCATTGCCTGTAGCCAAAATACACATCAGGGACACTTCTTACCTGCAACAAAAAACAATTGTTC
>DAOLFI010000161.1:0-6985 GCA_035326385.1 Niabella sp. | reverse complement strand
CTGCCGGATTCTTTCTGAACATTTACTTGCTAAAAGCCAGGTTTCTTTTGATACCTTTAAAACCTCTTCACCAGAACAGCGATACCTGAACCTGATGCAGGACCGACCTGATCTGCTGCAGCGCATTCCACAGCATCAGCTGGCGAGTTACCTTGGGATCACTCCTCAATCACTTAGTCGTTTACGGGCAAGAATTGCTGAAAAATAAAATGACTGGTCCTCATTTATTAACTTAAGTGAACGTTTTGCAGCTAAGCTATAGCTAACCTTGCATATAAATTTATTACCAGAAATATGCGAAGAAAAATTTTAGCAATTGTTATGTATGGCAAAATATCCACTTCCTACTGATAAATCAGTATTGTGTTAACCCGGCGTCGGAAATATTTTTACATTTTCGTTGCAATATCTGGCTGCATTTACCGGCCATCTTACCCTGGGTTATAAAATGAATAAAAAGAAGACGGCACAGGAGTTTGCAATCAGAATTATCAACCTGACACAATATAATATAGAGAGTATATAGGATTCCGCTATAACTACCAGACAAAGAAAGTGGATATAAACAGAAAGCCTGTGGTTATTCCTATTCTAAGTTATAAAATAGATTTTTAACCCTATCATTTATTATCTATCACATAAAAATCCAGTATCATGAAAAATCAGATGTTAAAGAGTATAGCAGTATTGTTTATTGCTTCATTATTGTTTGCTTCCTGTAAAAAGGATAATGACAAGCCCAATAATGGTTCTAACGAACGGAAAGTAAAATATGAGCTTTCCGGAAATTTTACCGGTAAACTGCTGGTGGTTACTTCAACCAATTCTGGTGCCTTGCAGCAGTTCAACGGTGTTGCACTGCCCTGGTCAAAGGAAATTGAATACGACAAAAAAGTAATAGGTGCAGGAGTGGGGTTACAAACAGAGAACGAAAACAAAGGCGTTGCAGGGCAAACACTTAGCTTAAAGATCTACCTGAACGGAAAATTAAAGGATACAAAACCGGCTACCGCCGATGTCAACGGGATGATCAATGTCGCCATGGCATTTTATACATTTTAAAAGTTAATCGCTTATACCCATTTAAAAGAGCAAAAAAGTTCTGTTAATTACGGATCTTTGTTTTGGAATAAAAATGCCCGCCTGAACGCGTCAAGTATGAATCGTATATTACAATTCTGCAGGTGCTGATAAAATTTTTTTAATGATTGATGATCTTAACCTAGACGAACTGAGGAAAACGCATCGCATCGGTTATTATTTTCGCTATCCCTTGCATCGTAGTAATTTTCATGATCTTAAAATAGGCGATGATGTTTGCGGGCATTATACTGCAAAGCCGCTTTATGGCCTGCTTACCCCCGAGGGCCGGGTTGACAAATCAGGCGGCTTTAATGGTGATGTAGCTGTGCTTTTTGTGCCATTGAACGCCATGGTCCCCGATGATGTAACATTATTCATTACGCACACCGAGCCAGAAAACATCCGGTTAGCTACGGGTAAGCGCAACTGGGAAAAGATTAATGAAATAGCAATAAAGTCTTTGATGAAGCGATTGAACCAGGACACAGACCCGTACTGAATAAACCGTATCTCTCAAAGAAAGTGTATCGCCTTTCTTTTTTCATCTGAATATTTTTAGTTGTTTGTTTGGTCTGACTTGTTTTTGGATAGGAAAAATTTAAAAATTAACAGGTAAAATATCTGTTGAAAGTTTCCCCTTCAGATAAGCACATCAATGAAATGATTATACTGGTATGGCCTCAATCAGCTTTTTGGTGTAATTACTTTGCGGGTTTTCATAGATAGCATCAGCAGCGCCCATTTCTTCGATCTTTCCTTTGTTCATTACAATGATGCGGTCGCTGAAATAGCGTACCACGCTTAAATCGTGGCTGATAAAAACAATAGTGAATCCAAATTCCTTTTTAAGGTCGTTTAATAAATTCAATACCTGTGCCTGTACGCTTACATCCAGCGCAGATACCGATTCATCACATATAATGAAAGAAGGTTGCAGCGCCAGTGCGCGGGCAATTACTATACGCTGCCTTTGCCCGCCGCTGAACTCATGCGGGTAGCGGTTGAAATGTTCGGCTTGCAGCCCTACTTTCTGCAATAAGTCAATAACTTTTTGTTTTCTTGCTGCTGCGGATTGAATAATACCATGCACTGCTAACGGCTCTTCAATAGCTGCTCCTATTTTTTTGCGCGGGTTAAGAGAGGAATAGGGATCCTGGAAAATAATCTGCAGGTGGCGTCTCAGTTCCCGCAATTGAGCCGGACTGTAAGTAATAAGTTCCCGCTCTTCGTAAAGAATAGTGCCTTTTGTTGCAGGTATCAGCTGTAACAGGGTCCTGCCTAATGTGGTTTTGCCACAGCCGCTTTCCCCCACAATACCCAGTGTTTCATTTTCAAAAACTTCAAAGCTTATATCGTCTACTGCCCTGGTGTAATGAAGAGGCCTGCCTAACCAGTTTTTTTTGCCGGGAAAATAAACGGATAGGTTTTGAACACGGATTAAAGACTGGTGCATGTTGCCGGAGGCGACTGTATCATCGTTCGAAGCGAAGACGCCCTGAGCACCAGCATCTGGATTTAAAAAATCGCTCACTACAGGTAATCTTTCCCCTCGTTTATGATTTACCGGACGACAGGCAATCAGCGCCTGAGTATAAGGCTCTTGTGGGTTGGTGAAAATATCCTTTACAAAACCCTGTTCAATGATTGATCCTTTATACATTACAATAGCCCTGTCTGCAATTTGTGCCACCACGCCAAGGTCGTGCGTAATAAAAATAACGCCCATGCCGGTTTCCTGCTGCAGTTCCTTAATTAATCCCAGCACGCTTTTTTGTACAGTTACGTCCAGGGCAGTTGTTGGTTCATCACAGATCAATAGGGCTGGTTTGCAGCACATGGCCATAGCAATCATTACCCTTTGCTTTTGCCCACCGCTTAGCTGGTGGGGATAGCGGTTGTAAATAGCATCGGGATGAGGAAGCTTTACTTTTTCAAACCATGATATAGCCTGCGCTTTAGCTTCTTTTTTTGATATTTTATTATGGACGAGCAGCGCTTCGGCTACTTGGTGCCCGCAGGTAAACACCGGGTTAAGCGAGGTCATGGGTTCCTGGAAGATCATGGAGATCTTATTGCCCCGGATCTGCTGTAATGCAGCTTTAGATACCCGTGTAAGATCACAGGCAGCAGCGCCATCTTCGCTGAAAAAAATATGGCCCTCCGCCAGTTCAGCAGGCGGGGAGGGGAGCAGCCGCAATATAGAAAGGGAGGTTACCGATTTACCCGAACCGCTCTCACCAACAAGTGCTACAATTTCACCTTTGTTTACGGTAAATGAAATATCTTTTATAGCATGATTAATTTTACCGTCTGTAGTAAAATCGATCGTAAGATTTTGTATAGAAAGAAGAGGTTGCGGCATCGTACCTGGTCTGTATAAAATTATTTTTTTAATGGGGAAGATACGATTTATAGGTTATTTGAATGATCTATAGTTTTTGGTAGAGAATGATACAGGCTGTAATGATGCCGATAATTACAAGCCAGCCAACACAGCCAACACCCAGGCAGGAAAACCGTGCTTTGCTGTTCTGCATGTCTTTGACAGAGTCCATGGGAGGGTTGTTCAAAATTTCCTCTATCGGGCCGGGTGATTTTTGGGCTTCCATACTATTAAGGGCGTAATATGATCTCTTTATTGTGCAGCAGGTCTGTCACATCGTCCGGAGCCACTTTAAAATGCCTTTGGTGGTCAGATACATAATATTTATGCCCCGAGAACTTACCGGTAAAGGTTTCAAATCCTGCGCCCAGATAAATGAGTGCCACACCTTTTTCTATTTTAGGATTGGGAGGCAGTTTGCCTTTTACTTCCTTTATTTTTTTACTGTAGGCGCCGCAACAGATTGTTGTACCGGTTGTGCTAATCGTTTTCATAATTTTTAGTATTGTAAGATGGTTGTATAGCCCTTTCAATTATTGAAGTGGCCCCGGCGATGGCAAAGATCAATAAGATAACTACAGGCAGGGGCTGAAAGGCAAGAAGAGAAATAATGGCCGCCATCCAGATTGAAGTACAGTGAAAGCATTCGATGAGGGAGCCAAGCCTGATCCTGTATAAAAATTTTCTGAATGTTACCATTATAGAAAACGGTCCTCTTTCAAAACAGATGAGGGTAGTAAGTCGCCAGTTGCATAGTATACAAATGCATAGCCAAAACCATGAGTCAGTATTCAGACCAAAGATCATAAAGTTTAAAATGGCTGCTTGGGTTCCTAAACCAAAGCAGCCGGATTTTGAGTTAACATAAACCAGCCGGTGGGCAAGGTCCCTGTATGGTATATCCAAAAGGATAAGAAACGTTTAAAATGGTAACCCCGGCAAATGTGCATTTAAGCTGGGCGTTAATACCTAAGCCATAATTACACTTTCCTCCGGCAACGGGTGTTCTGCCTATTCCTGCCACACCTGTGATGGACGCACTGCAGCCGGCGCAAAAACTCTTACCAATGAATGTAACACAGGCCTGGGCTGAAGCATATCCCCATGCTACAGCGCCGCAACAGGAAACCCGGTATCCCATATTAAGGTCTACAGTAAACCGGGCTCCTGCAAGTGTTACTTTTTTGTGGCAAACCCTGAATGGGTTTGTCCAGGTAGGACACCAGTATGGAACATTTACTGTAATGCTAAATCCATACGAAATGTGCTTGGTGTATGATCCCTGTGCAAAAGGTCTGCTGCAGAGGTCGGGAATTGAATTTACTATTGGAGTTTCGGGGTTGGTTACAACTCCTGTTACAGGAATAAAGGTACCCGTTAGCGTAGCCGGTCGGATCAGGTTGATTGATGCAATACCTGATGATTTGGCGCTGTTGGATAATTGTACTACTGCATTAAAGTTCTGCTTATTGGCAACCAAAGTTGAGGAAAATTTTCGAAGTTCAGTTTCATTGATATTCTTTAATCCGGCAGAGGCGAAAGAATTCTGCGCACCCTGTACAATATTTTTCCATTGAGCAGTGACAGCTGCTTTTGCTGCCGGTGTTTTTGCTGCGCTGAGGCGTGTCTTATACTCCGATTCCATTTTTGTGAACTCTAAGGTGCTTAATGCACTGAACAGGCTTCCTAAAACGTCTGATGGGGGCATCTCTTTTTGAAGTGCCGTTGCAGCCGGAGTTGCGCTCTCTTTAAGAGTACGCACATTAGAAAGGGTTGTTGCTGTTAGTTTTACCGCCTGTAATTTAATGGGCTGGGGGGTGTCTCGGGTTGCAACCCCAAGGGTCTTTTCCCAGCCTTTATAATTTTGTTTATTTTGGGCTGCAGTAGTTGCTTTGGTTGGATACTTTGTTTCAAAAGTACTTGCATTGCCTGTTACTTTTTTTAAATCCGCTATTAGCATAGATTTAGGGTTGATGCTTTTTGCCATAAGGAGCCTCCTTTTATTTAGGTGTTAAAAATAGATTTCTGTGTAGCGCAATCTTTTAAGAAAATGTGATAAGGGGTGTTATTCAGGTTTAGAGTTTTTTAAATGGATTGATGTCTGTAATGTAAAGGTAAAACGTCTTTACTTTAATTAAGCGCAGCATTTCTCCGCGTCACTATAATTAGTGATAGCTGGCAACACCTTTGCAGCATCGCAAGATAAAAGCCCGGACCGGAATAAATAGTTCCGAAACTGCTTATTTTATTACTTTAAGCGCTAATTTCTTTACCGGCGTTGGATAATAAGCCATGCAGGCAACACATTGCTCTGAAGGTTTTTTGTCTATCTCAAAATAAAACTCATCACCTTCTTTTAAGTCTTTGGGCAGATCACAGGGATTGCTGATGCCGAATGCATTTTTATAGGTTTTGTCAGTTTGCGGATTTGTCCAGCTTTCCTCAATCAGCGCCGTATCTATGTTGCCCTCAATTACGCTGAATGTATAATTGGAACATAAACCTGCAATCTCAAAACGGGCTTTGAGCTTATCGCTTGTGCCTGCAGGTGTTGCTTTGTTATGGCAGGAAATTGTTACTGTTGCAATAATAATAGTAAACAGGAGGATAAGTTTTTTCATAAAAAGTTTATTTAACGATTATATACAGCTTTTTACCGGGACTGGGATAGTAGGCTTCACATACTGCACAGGAGTTTGTCCGGACTGAAGATAAGTTAAAATAAAATTCATCACCTTCTTTCAGGTTCCGGGGGAGATTGCAGGGATTAGCAATTCCGAACGCGTTTACATAGGTCTTATTTGTCTGCGGGTTGGTCCAGGAAGCTTCAACCAGTGATGGGTCAATATCTCCTTCTATTAATGTAAAAGTATAGTTAAAACAGATACCTGTAGTTTCTAACCTGGCCTTATAGGGAAACTCATCAATGGCTTTTTCTTTCCCGCATCGAAATGCTGATAAAACCAAAAGAGCAGATACCAAAAGAAAACAAAGTCTGAAAGATATTTTAAGCTGCATGGTACATGTTTAAGAATAAAGACGTTAAAAGTATTCCTGTCGCAACACTGCTGCCGTATAATTAGAGCTATAAGTTGGGCTCCTGTGTAAACGATAGCAATATGGATGCCATAAGTGACGCTGCAGTCTGCAAAAAACTAAAACCTCAAATGCCTTATGGTTTGCCGGTTCTCTATCAGCTGTCTTAACGACTGGACCCCTATTTTCAAATGATTCTCCACGTAATTGGCTGTAACGCTTTTGTCACTTTCCTCGGTTTTTACCCCTTCGGGGATCATGGGCGAATCGCTTACAAGGAGCAACGCTCCTGTTGGTATCTGGTTGTAAAAGCCTACCATGAATATAGTGGCCGTTTCCATGTCAACAGCATAGGCTCTTATTTTTTTCAGATAATCTTTAAAAGGTTCGTCATGCTCCCAAACACGGCGGTTGGGTGTATACACCGTACCCGGCCAAGAGTCTGTTTTAGCCTCACGGCTAATGGTGCTTCCTGCTTTTTGC
>DAOLFI010000160.1:0-6994 GCA_035326385.1 Niabella sp. | reverse complement strand
GTTCAGGAAAAAGGTACTATATCCATTCATACGGAGAATATATTCCCGATAATCAAAAAATTTTTATACAGCGACCATGAAATTTTTCTCCGGGAGCTGGTTTCCAACGCCGTAGATGCCATCCAGAAAGCCAAAAGGCTGGTTTCTTTAGGCCAGTTCAATGGTGAGCTGGGAGAACCTTTGGTACAGGTAAAGCTGGATAAAGAGGCTAAAACCATTACCATTTCAGATAACGGGATTGGTATGACCGCCGATGAAATCAAGAAATATATCAACCAGGTAGCATTTTCAGGCGCAAGCGAGTTCCTGGAAAAATTTAAAGAAGCCAAAGATGCCAACGAGATCATTGGCCAGTTTGGTTTAGGTTTTTATTCGGCGTTTATGGTAGCTGATAAAGTAGAGATCCAAACCTTAAGCTATCAGCAGGGGGCAACACCTGCCCAATGGGTTTGTGATGGCAGCACCGAGTTTGAAATGAGTCCAGGAAGCCGTACCGATCGCGGAACAGATATTATTCTTTATATCAATGAAGAGAACGAAGAGTTTTTAGAGAACTATAAATTACAATCCATCTTAGACAAATACGCCAAGTTTCTCCCCGTGCCTGTTCAGTTTGGTACCAGGACAGAAAGCGAACCTGATGGAGAAGATGCTGACGGCAAACCTAAGTATAAGGATGTTGAAGTTCCCAATATCATCAACACTGTTAAGCCCATCTGGACAAAGCCTCCGTCTGAATTAAAAGATGAGGATTACCTCAGTTTCTACAAGGAGCTTTATCCGTTCAGCGAAGATCCTTTGTTCTGGATACACTTAAATGTAGACTATCCTTTCAATCTCACCGGCGTATTGTATTTTCCCAAGATTAAAAACGATGTGGAAGTACAGCGTAATAAAATAAAGCTGTTCAGCAGGCAGGTATTCATTACAGACGATGTAAAAGATATTGTGCCCGAATTTTTAATGCTGCTGCACGGTGTAATTGATTCCCCTGATATTCCGCTGAACGTTTCACGCTCTTTCTTACAGGCCGATGGCAACGTAAAAAAGATCAATACCTATATCACTAAAAAAGTGGCCGATAAACTGGCCGAGTTGTTTAAAAACGACAGGAAAAGCTACGAAGAAAAATGGAACGATATCGGGGTATTCGTAAAATATGGTATCATCAGTGAGCCTAAGTTTGCAGAAAGAGCTAAAGATTTTGTTTTGCTGAGCAATGTAGACAAAGCGTTCTTTACTTTATCAGAATACCGGGAAAAAGTAGCTGCCAATCAAACTGACAAAGACGGGAACGTAGTATATTTATATGCTGCCAATGCTGACAGACAGCATAGCTACATTAGCGCTGCAGAAAAAAAAGGGTATGATGTATTGTTGCTGGATGGCCCGTTGGACAATCATTTTGTCAGCCATTTAGAGCGAGACCTTGAAAAAACACAGATCAAACGTGTTGATGCTGATGTGGTGGAAAAGCTGATCCATAAAGATGAAAAAATTGAAAGCAATCTCAGCGAAGAGCAAAGCAAGCAGTTAGAGACTGTATTCAAGGAAGCCATCACAAAACCAGGTATGGAAGTAAGCATTGAAAATCTTTCTGCCGATGCCATGCCAGTTACAGTAACCATGGATGAATTTATGCGCCGCATGAAAGATATGGCAGCACTGGGCGGTGGTATGAGCTTTTATGGTTCCATGCCGGACAGGTACAAAGTAGCGGTAAACGCTAACAGTCCGCTGGCAACCAGAATACTGGCTGAAACAAATGCCGATACACAAAAAGCATTGGCACAGCAGGCTTTTGACCTGGCTTTATTAGCCCAGGGAATGCTTACCGGTGCAGAGCTGACAGCTTTTGTAGAAAGAAGCGTAAAAATGATTTAAGCGGAAAATCTGATGAGATAAAAAGAGGCTGTACAGAATTCTGGTACAGCCTCTTTTTGCTTGTGGGTTAATAACGTACTGATATATTAAAAGTTCGTAATGAAAATAAGAAAAGCAGATATACAAACCGATTATGATAAGGTTTGGGAAATTTTCAGAGAGGTGATCTCTACAGGCGATACCTATGTATTTGATCCCCGCACACCCAAAGAAGACTTGCAGAAGCACTGGTTTGCCGGTTATATGAACACTTTTGTAGCAGTAGATGAAGCAGAAAACATAGCAGGCACTTATGTGATCAAACCTAACCAGATTGATCTGGGCAATCATATTGCTAATTGCAGCTATATGGTAAATCCGAAGTACCAGGGAAAAGGCATAGGAAGGCAGCTTTGCGGGCACTCCATCAGGTTTGCCAGGGAAAAGGGATTTACGGGGATCCAGTTTAACATAGTGGTAAGCACTAATGAGAACGCTGTTAACTTATGGAAGAAATTTGGTTTTGAGATAATCGGTACAACACCCAAAGGATTCCGGCATAAAACATTGGGCTTTGTTGATACTTATATTATGTTTAAAAGTTTGTAAACGCAACAGATTGACCTCTCTTTTAACAGCTTATTTGCAGGCAAATGGCTCAGCAGTCAAATTTGGACGACTTTTTGATATAGAATTTCCATAGCTATAATTAACCAGATTCAATCATCAATAAATAATCATCCTATGAGTACAGAAAACCTGCACAACCAGGAAGCCATCGAAAAGCTTAAAGAAATGGTCGATAAAATCGACGTTGGCATGATGTGTACCTTTACTTCTGAAAGCGACTATCCACATGCCGTGCCCATGAGCCGGCAGGAAGTGGATGAGGAAGGTAATATCTGGTTCCTTTTTTCTTCTGAAAGTGAAACGCACCAGCATCTTCAAAAGAATAATAAGATTTCCCTGCTTTATGCCCACGTGGGCGATTACAATTTTTTAAGCATTAACGGGACAGCTGAAATTTCCCGGGACGGGGCAAGGATTGACAAGTACTGGAATAAAATGATCGAAGCCTGGTTTGAAAAGGGAAAAGAAGACCCGCGCATCAGGGTGCTGAAAGTAACGCCCGATGAAGCGCATTACTGGGACAATAAATCCAACAAACTGGTTACAATATTGAAAGTAGCCGCCAGCGCCATTTCCGGTCAGCAACTGGATATTGGCAGGGAGGGTAAGCTGGATCTGTAATATAAAAGTGAGTATTTTTATGGCTATGTTGAAATAGGACGACTATTTTAGCATGGCCATTTTTTGTAAATTTATCTTTAATAAAACGAACCCTTGCAAATAATAGAAAGGCCAGGCTTCGCTAACAGGTAAGTTCCAATCATCAAACAAAACGCGATTATGATAAACGATTATTTAGAAAGCGTAAGGAAGCAGTTTGAATATTATAAAATGCTGGGTGATAAAACGTTTTTACAGGTGCAGGACGACAGGTTGTTCTGGCAATATAATGATGACAGTAACAGCATTGCTACTATAGTAAAACATCTTTGGGGAAATATGCGCTCACGCTGGACAGATTTTCTGACTTCAGACGGAGAAAAAGAATGGCGTAACAGAGATAGTGAATTTGAAAATGATATAAAAAGCAGAGAGGACCTTATAAACAAGTGGAATGAAGGCTGGACCTGTCTTTTCAATGCAATCAATTCATTGACAACAGCCGACCTTAACAAGATCATCTACATACGTAATCAAGGTCATACTGTAACGGAAGCCATTAACAGGCAACTTGCCCATTATCCATATCATATTGGACAAATCGTGTTTTTGGGAAAAATGCTTGCAGAAAACGGTTGGGAATCGTTGTCAATCCCCAAAGGAAATTCGCAGGTCCATAACAAGGACAAATTCTCAAAATCAAAAGAAAGAGGGCACTTTACAGATGAGTTTTTAAATAATAAAAAAGAATGAAGAATGCAATTAGAGCAACATCAATCATTTCCTACCTATCAATCATTCTTGCCGGGCAAATGATAGGGCTTCCGTTTATCCTTTGGTTGATTTTTACAACTTTTGACTTTGGAAACACCGACCAGTTTTTTGCGATCTTTGGGATTATCGGAGTTCTATTAAATCTTACAAAATGGCGAAACAAAATACAGGTAACAATCATTAGTTTCCTATTGATGCTATCCCCAATAATCAGCAGATTAATCCAGATACCAATCGAAAAATTTAATTATTTGGCATTTCAATTCCACTAATGATTTTCATAATAACATATTTAATATTCATCTTGATTAACGCAAAATACAAAACTATTTCTCCAACTTAGCTAATCACAATTTAGTACATACAAATACATAACACTATGGATTTAAAATCAAACGAACCCTTCTGGCTGGTTAAGAATGGGCTGCTGGCTACCTATCCGTCACTGAAGGAAGACGCGAAATGTGATGTCCTGATTGTAGGTGGCGGCATTACCGGAAGCCTGATTGCGCATCAGTGTATTAAAGACGGTTATAAAACGATTCTGGTCGATAAGCGGGAAATCGCAAATGGCAGCTCCTCAGCCACCACCTCCATGCTGCAATATGAAATTGATACACCTTTATACGAATTAATAGAAAAGATCGGTGAGAAAGGAGCCGTGGCCAGCTATAGAGCCTGCTCCCATTCTATAGACCGGTTAGGCGAGATTGCCAGAGAAATAAAATCCGGGGCGGGTTTCAAAAAGAAAGACTCTCTTTATTTCGCTGCTTTAAAAAAAGATATTGAGGACCTGAAAAAAGAATTTGAAGCCCGTAAAAAGGCAGGATTTGATGTAAAATGGATGGAAGCTGATGAAATTGTAAAAAAATATGATTTACATGAAACTTATGGTGGCATCCTTTCCAAACAGGGCGCCAGTGTAGACGCGTTTATGCTGGTGCACGAGCTACTGGTATACAACCAGAAGAAAGGGTTACAGGTGTATGACAGAACCGAGCTTACACAAGTGAAATATGGCAGCCGTAACAATGAAGTCACCCTAAATACAGGGGCTGCCATCAGGTGTAAAAAGATCGTGTACTGCGTAGGTTATGAAAGCGCTTCCATGATCAAAGAAAAGTTTGTTGACCTCATCAGCACTTATGCTATCGTATCCGAAGTAATGCCTGGTATCTGCCGGCAATACAAGGATATACTTATCTGGAATACAGCTGACCCTTATATTTATCTGCGTACTACGGATGATGACCGGATGCTCATCGGGGGTGAGGATGAGGAGTTCCGTAACCCCCAGAAACGCGATCTTCTTATCGGTAAAAAAGAACAAAAGCTACTGAGATCTTTTGATAAATATTTGCCGCATATCCCCTTCCATTCAGACTTTGCATGGGCTGGGACTTTTGGAGAAACCAAAGACGGACTGCCTTATATCGGCACACACAAAGATTTCAAAAAGTCCTATTTTGTTTTGGGGTTTGGAGGCAATGGCATAACTTTTTCCGTTACCGGTATGGAAATGGTATCCAACTGGCTGAAAGGTAAAAAGCATTTGCTGACAGAATGGTTTAAGTTTGGGAGATAGTTTTTTGTAAATTCGGTACGTGTAAGAATCTGTTTTATTTATACAGAATTCGGTACAATTAAAGTTTAAAACCCATCAGATTCGATGGGTTTAGAAAAACAGCTATACTATGAAACAGAACAAGAAAATAGAAGTTGAGGGCAGAGAAATAACTGTTATTCCTGGCAACAATCAGGAGTATATTTTCACTCACTGATATGCTGAAAGCAAAAGACAGTAACTTCTTCATTGCTAATTGGCTACGCAACAGGAATACTGTTGAGTATCTTAGTATTTGGGAGAGTGTTTACAATCCAAATTTTAATTATGTCGAATTCGACATAATTAAAAGTCAGGCAGGACTACATTGATTAAAATATTGCTGTCAGGCTCGCCCTGCCTGTATGTATGGTTCTTGTATTGCCTGGCTTACGTCCATCGTACTGAAAATTCAGCTCAAGGTTATTGAGCAGACGCTTGGTAAGCATCCCATTCCATAAAAAATTACTGCCCGGTAAAAGGCCATCCAGCATGATATAACCAACGGTGGTTTGAGCAGAGCCTGCATCAGCATGATACGTAAGCCCGTTATAGGTAACTTTGCCGGTTAGAGAAGCGCTTTGCAAAATATTGTACCGTGTTTCAGCAGTAAGTGAATTGGATACAGATTTCTCTCCTCCGTATAAGGGGACATTATTTTTTACCTCATACTTATAACCTGTAGTAAGCCTGAAAGAAGTGCCGCGTATAAATGACAACAGGGCTTCTGCATTATTCCTGCTGATCTCATAATTACGGTTATCAAACTGCACATCATTGGTAGTTAAACCATTGATGCCTGTAAGCGCATTAATGTTTAAGGTTACCGAAGCTGATAAGAAATGCCGGTACTTCAGCAGCCACTCACTGTTCTGCCGGGTTTCATATCCATAAGTAAGGAAGGCTTTATTGTTGTTACGCAGATTGGTTATATCAACACCCCATTTGGTGCTCTGGCGGTTAAAAGACAAAGTATTTACCAACACAGCGCTTTGAGTAATAAGGTTCGTATCACTTAATCCATAGCCAAAAGGATTAAACTCAAATACGCCCTTAGCCTGGGATTTTTTAGAGATCTGTAAGGAGCTAACCCATATAAACCTTGATAAAAATTTCGGAAAGCCGGAAAGGTCTTTCTTTCCCCACAACTGCTTAGGCGTAACATTAAGACTGTAATTAAATGTTGTGTAATTAGCTTTAATGTATTCGTTGGTAGGCGTAAATATCCTTATAAATTTTGCCTGGTCAGTAAACATAGCCAGCTCAAACTCGTTCAGCTGCTGTATGCCATCTTCATTATAATCAATCCATGTGTACTGACCGGTTCCGGCAGGTACTTCAAGATAAGCGTATTCCCTTTTCTGTTCCTGTCCGGAACCTACTTCATATAATATATTCCCATTCAGAAAACCATTCCACTCATTCATCTGGTATTCGGCACGCGCCAGAACCGTATTGTCTTCAGCCTGCGGACTAACCTCATCGTTATACACTTTAAGCTTGCGAAAAGTAGTATTCAAATAA
>DAOLFI010000159.1:0-7033 GCA_035326385.1 Niabella sp. | reverse complement strand
TCCCCTCCTATATTGTAAAAAAAATACAGCCGGTAAAAGCTATTCATTTCAGGTAGGCAAAAGCAAATAGCCCAGAAAAAAGTCTCATGCAAGCTTATAATAAACACTTGATTGGGACACTTATCAGTAGTTTCTTCTCTTGTTTTACTATTTTCGATTTAGGCCTATAAAATATTACTATTTTATTATATTTATAAGATCCCTCTTTTTCACCAGCATTTTATAACTGCGAATAAAGTATAAAATCCGTGCAAACGATTGCGCTGATTTTATACTTTTCTTATGTTTATCTTAACAAAATATTAATAAATACTTCATATTAATATTTTCTCACTTTAAACCATTTCAAAAACTTAAAAAAGAGGAATGAAAACATTATTAAGAACTGCTTCTCTTATTGCTGGTTTTAGATGTATTTGTCTTTTATTCTCGCTTCTGTACGCAACCGGTATTTATGCGGGTATAAAAAAAGATCATTTTGCATTACACCAACAAACCTTGCTAAAGGGTAAAGTAGTTAATGAAAAAGACGAGCCACTACAAGGCGCCACTGTTTCGGTAAAAGAGCATACAAAATCAACACTCACAAATGAGAACGGAGAGTTTGAATTAGATGCAAATGCCGGTGACGTACTGGTGATATCCTATGTGGGGTATATTGAACAAAATTTTAAGGTGAAAGCCGAAGAAACATCAATCATAATAAGGTTACTACCTATTAGTACAAATAAACTTGACGAGGTTGTGATAGTAGGCTATCAAAAACAATCAGCAAAGAAAACAACAAGCTCAATGCAGGTTGTTTCCGGAAGGGATATTGAAAATCTGCCCGCCCCAAGTTTTGACCAATTATTGCAGGGAAAAGTATCTGGCGTAAATATCCAGAATTTCTCCGGCGAGCCCGGTGTTAGAAACACGTTTACGATCAGAGGAAACTCTACGATTACTACCGATTTCAACAGCGGTATTGACGAGGCCCGTACTATGAGCACGCCATTATATGTAATTGATGGTATCCCTATGAATGTAACTGACCTGGACGGTGTAAGCTCCACAGGTACTAATATACTTGCCGGCATACCTTTAAGCGACATTGAAAGTATTACTGTTCAAAAGGACGCAGCAGCAACCGCGGTATGGGGTTCCCGTGGTGCAAATGGTGTAATAATCATACAAACCAAAAAAGGCAGAACAAAAACCCCGCAATTGCGCGCAGCCTATTATAAAGGGTTAATTGAAAAGCCAAAACTATTACCTACCACTATTGGCGCCGAAGAGCGCAGACAAAAAATGGATCTTTTCAACCAATATGGCAGTTATGCACAATTAGGCAATATTCCGCAAATACTGACCGACAGCCTTAACCCTTCTTTCAATAATGCCACCGACTGGCAGGATATTTTTTATCAGCGCGGCAACCTGGATAATATAGATCTGAGCCTGTCCTCCAACGCAGAAAATATCAATTATAGGATTAGCGGGAACTATTATGATGAAAGCGGTATAGTTAGGCAAACAGGATTTAAAAGATATGCACTGCGAGGTAATTTTGGGTTTATAGTTAATCCTAAACTCAATATCAACCTGAATATGGCTTTATCAAGATTGGATAGGAAAAGAGGGATTGGCCGTGGCAGAAACGAGATTTTGCCTATCAATGTAGGACAAATGCCTGCCTCATTTTATGCTTTAACCCAGGAGGATAAAGATTTTTATTACGGTGCTTTTGATAAAATAAAGGATAAAAACATTACAGATGTAATTACTCTATCCACTCAAATCAACTATAAAATACTAAAAGGATTAGACTACTCCTTCCAGGGATCTTACAGCAATACTTCCGACAAAAGGGATCGCTTTCAGCCCTCTGTTTTAGACGCCAATGGCGTTTCGTTCGCAGAAAGTGCAACCGGGTCTTTTCAAAGTTATTATCTGGCTAATATTCTAAGCTACAATAAAGTTTTTAATGATACACACACCCTGAGCTTAGTAGGTACTCAAACTTTCCAGCTAGATCAGCGCGAAGGCAATAAAGTAGGTGGCTACAATGTACCTGATGATAATATTAAAGTAGTTTCCGGCATTCCACAACAAGATCTTTACGGATCATCCTATTTCCAGAAAGCAGGATTGCTTTCCTATGTAGGACAGCTTTCTTATGACTATTTAAGCAGGTATCTGTTCAATATTTCCATGAGAGCTGATGCTTCTTCAAGGTTTGGCGCTAATACAAAATGGGGTTATTTCCCGGCAGTCTCTTTAGGTTATATAGTATCTGACGAGCCTTTTATGAAAGATATCAGCTGGCTTACCCTGCTTAAATTAAGAGGAAGCTATGGTTTATCAGGTACGATGCCTGATGACTTTTATGCTCCTTTCAATGTATGAGATCTGGATCAGGGCACTTATGATGGGACAGTAATGGCTACGCCCTCTTTTAAGAAACCGATCACACTGCAAAACTTAACCTGGAATAAATCCAACCAGCTAAATGTGGGCTTTGATCTTACACTTTTCAAAAACAAGGTAAATCTGATCACCGATGTGTACCGCCGTTATAATACAAACCCTATAGTTAGCTTCCCTTTCCCGTTTTTTACGGGCTATACCAATGTAGTATATAATGCGCCAATGAAAACATTGAACGAAGGGGTGGAAGTTCAATTAAGAACCAGAAACCTGGCAGAAAAAAGTAAGCTGCAATGGAATACAAACATTGTATTCAGCTACAATAAAAACCGTATTTCAGAATTGCCTAATGGTGATAGGTCGTTCTTCCTGGATTCTTATGGCTACAACCAGCAGCTGATTTATACAGTTGGTGCTCCGCTCAATGGCTGGGCCCAAATGCAGTATGCAGGTGTTTACAACAATGTAAACGAAGTGCCTGTAAATCCTTTCACCGGACAACGCTTAACCTATTTTAAGGGAAATAACCCTGTCAATGCGGGTTATCCTAAATGGATTGATGTAAATAAAGACTGGGATGTGTGGAGCGATGAAGATAAAGGTGAACAATATGGTGATCTGATAGCCACCGGTGACCCCAATCCTAAATTTACAGGGGGTGTATATAATGAATTCTTTTATAAGAAGTTTTCACTTGGCATACAATGTACCTATACTTTTGGACGGGATATAATAAATACATTTGATGCCAACCAGTTTGCCGGTGTATGGAATTTTGGCAACACACCTTACGATGTAGCAAGATTCCGGCTTCCAGATATAGGTTCGTTAAACTACTGGAGCCCTGTTAAAGCCGCGGACCCTAATTACAGGGCTGACTTTCCCAGCCTGAGTCCTTACGGCCCTAATTACTACCAGTTCAGCTCTTTTTCTACAATGTGGAACGAAAATGGAAATTATTTCAAAATAGCTTCCGTCTCGCTTGGATATTTGCTGCCTGAAAAATGGCTCAGCTCTATAGGCCTTAAAAACGGAAGAATATACAGTGTCATTGATAATATTTATTCTTTT
Organism: Niabella sp.; assembly: GCA_035326385.1. Taxonomy (GTDB): domain Bacteria; phylum Bacteroidota; class Bacteroidia; order Chitinophagales; family Chitinophagaceae; genus Niabella. Next base: position 3,553 of record DAOLFI010000159.1, on the reverse strand, counting down.
CAGAATTCGAAAGTACCAGACGCAGAACTGGTAAGCCCCCAGGGCGAGTATCGCGGTACCAGCTACCCAAGACCCAGAAAGTACACATTAGGAGTAGAAATTACATTCTAAAAACCATTAATCTGAAAATATGAAACGATTTGAAATAAAAAGATGGGCGATATACATAGCTGCAATTACAGCTATCAGCATCTCATCCTGCAAAAAATATATTTATCTTGAACCTGAAGATGCCACTTACGACCAGGTATTCTGGGTCTCCGGCACTAATGTTGAAAAAGCATTAAGCGGGGCTTATGGGCTTTTACGAAGCGCCCTGACCGATAGCAGAAGCCATTTTATTTTTGGAGATTTTGTAATGCCTGAATTTGTGAGGGGTAGTGATTACTGGAATTATGCTGATTTATCATTTGACGGCAAAAACCATTTCTCCTACGCCCCCTACCTTGAGGGATCTGTTTGGGACTGGACAAGATTCTACGGGCTCATCAACCAATGCCATTTAATAGTTGAGAATACAGCTAAAATTGATGAATCAAAATTTACCGGAGGCAATGAACAGAAAAAGCACTTGTTAGGTCAGGCCTATTTCCTGAGGGCCTACACTTATTTCTATATTACAAGGGTATGGGGCGATGCAGTGCTTACAAAAGAATCAGTAAAAGACCCCAATAATGTACAGCCTATTGCAAGGTCAAAAGATGAAGAGGTATTAAGTTATTGTATTGAAGACCTTTTAAAAGCAATTGATAACCTGCAACCGAATAATGCAACAGGAAGCAGCGCATCATATGCCGGCCGTGAAGCCGCCCAGGCACTGCTGGCGCACGTGTACGCATGGCAGCACGATTATACAAATACAAAAAAATATTGCGATTTGGTAATTAACAGCGGCTATGCTTTAGAACCTATTGAGACCTATAAAAATATATGGCTGGGCTATTCTGATGAAGCTATTTTCCAGATCCAGATGAAATACAATGCCTCATCAAATGAAGCCACTTCGGAATTCTTTAATGTATTTTTATTTAATCCTGTAGTAAATAAGAGCGTCAACTCAGCATGGAAGGCAGATGACAATACACTGTATAATTACTTTTATCTTGATACGGATGACAGGTATGATCAGATATTTATTGAAGGGCAGGGAGGAACTATGCTGACAAAATACGCTAACATTAACTATTACAATCCTAACCGGACAGACCTGTATGTGGTAGACAACAACCTTGTACTACTACGCCTTGCAGATATTTATTTATTAAAAGCAGAAGCCTGCTTAAAATTAAAAGATGAGGCCGGGACGATAAGCGCCGTCAATATGGTGCGCGAAAGAGCAAATGCTACAAAACTTGAAGATGGTGAGCCCATTGATATGGAAACCGTATATGAGGAAAGGGTAAGGGAAATGTATGGCGAGGGCTGTCTGGCTTATGACAATATAAGAATGCGCCTCACCAATCCCGATTATGCAGGTAATCTGCCTGAACCCTATACAGCAGACCGTGTAGCACTGAAAGGCTATTTATGGCCGTTAAATATGAGAAAATTATTACCGCAAGATCCATTACTTACACAAAATGAGTGGTGGAAAAATCATTAACAAATTCTCTTTTCAATATTGAAAATAAATAACATGAAGAATATAAAATTTTTGATACCGCTTCTCCTCGTTATATGTATTTCGTTTTTATCGTGCAAGCGCGATGAATACCTTACAGGCGGCTCTTTGCATACCACAAAATTCAACGTTACCACTTATGATTTTCTTAAAAACCAGACGAGTGGTGTGTTTGATACCCTTATATTATTAATAGACAGGGCAGGTATAAAAGATAAAATCAACCAGCAGGGCATTACTTTTTTTGCCCCAACAGACTACGCGATCAATAATTATCTGAATAAAAGAACATTGGAGGAGCAAAGAGTAAATGAGCTGCGTAAATGGACTATTGACTCCCTGATAAAATATGAACTTTCCAAATTTACCGACTCAGTAAATATTTACTTTGTAAATCAGCTTTTCCCCTTTGATAAACTAACAGAAAACGGAGTTATAGTGCCTACTCAAATGTCAGGAGCAAGCAGTGTGGTATCATACGAAACCATAACACCAGATAATCCCGACTATGAGAAGCTTGGAGGAAATACCAATACATCGGCAAAGCTGCGCCTGGTTTATTATACGTTTCTTTTTCGCCCGTTAACACCGCCGGTAGTGGCATCTGAAATCAGTCCTTCCGATGGTAACAGAAACCTTATACAAACCTCAGGCATAGAAACTACTACAGGCATGATACAGGTCCTGAATAATCAGCATATACTGTTTTGCAGGAGGCCTTAAAAGTTTTAAGTAAATGACGATAACTATTTAAAATAGTAAACAATGAAAAGATATTTAAATATAACTGTTCTGTTACTGGCAGGAGCCTTAGCTCTTCTCCAAGGATGTAAGAAATTGCCTGATGGCTTTATCAGCCCTATTATCAGGTATGAGGAAGACCCCATTCTTATACAAAAAGGAAGGGTAAAAATAAGCTCAGCATTAAATTTTGACGGATCCAGCAGGCCTGCAACTGTTACGCTGCTGCATATTTATGATAAGGCAACCGGAAAGAATGTGGACGAGCTGTTTTCAAAACAAATGCAGCTGAGTATATGGACAGGGTATTATATACCATCCATTGACACTACGCTCGCCATGGTCAACGCCAAGAAAAAAGACACTTTGGTACCGCCAATTGTTATCAACCAATATAGCGGACAGCTTGAGGCCAATGTGGGAACTGCAGATTTACCTTCGGGGGACTATACGTTTGATCTGGAAATAAAAAACGGCGCAGGAACAAGAACTTATCCTAAAATAGGGAACTTTACATTGATAGATGCCCCCGCCTACGAATCGCCAGATGCCCCTTATATTAGAATGAGCAAAGTTGGAGATGAATCTACCGGTGCTGCTAATTTAACAGGAGCCAGCGAGCTTGAAATTAAAGTAGACTATGCCGGGGCAACCACTCCAAATAAGATCATTCTGAAAGTTGTGGATAAAAATGATATACCTTTTAATCCAACCTCGGGCGAGGTAGCCCGCCGTCCCAATACAGGTTTAAACCCTGTTCCCCCATTTCTCCAAACCTTGCAGGATTACTCATTTAAAACAACCTTGTTTAATGACAGGATGGAGTTTGACTATGTAACAACTCCTTTTCCTTTAGCCTCTTTAGGGAATGGTTACAATATCTACTATAGGATACCAGCTCAATATTTAAAGTATAGCGACCAGGTAAAATATCCTGCCGGGCAATGGAACGCCAACCCAAGGTTTTCGTTCAGGGCTTACAGGCCAGGCACTTTCACAATTACTTTTAAAATGCTGAAATTTACTCGTAGCTAAATATACGCCCCGCGTATATTTATACAAAAGAGGCCGTTTCCGTGTTTTTACAAACATAAGCGACGGCCTCTTTTCATTTATCATCATATCACATTACAAGTCTTATCCCCTCCTATATTGTAAAAAAAATACAGCCGGTAAAAGCTATTCATTTCA
>DAOLFI010000158.1:0-7070 GCA_035326385.1 Niabella sp. | reverse complement strand
CGCATGGCGTCATCCAGTAAATAAATACGTGCATTGGCAATGGGAACTCCTATGGGTACAGAAGGAAATTGCTCAGCAGGGTTGTACTCATGGATCATACATCCTACCGTAGCTTCTGTTGGGCCATATTCATTATATATTTCTACGTTTCCCCTGCAAAGCTCATTGATATCTTTTGCCAGAGAGGTTTCAAGGTCTTCCCCACCCACAATAAGCCGTAACCGATGCCCAGGCATGCTTTCATGAATACGATTGCTTTCCCTGACTAACCGTAAATGTGAAGGCGTTAACTTAATAGTGTCTACTTGCGTATCAGTAAATATTTGCTCAAGCAGGGTTGCCGGTTCCTCTTCTTCGTAAATCTTAAGCAGGTTTCCTGATACCAGCGGCGAAAAGATTGAAGTAATGGTAAGGTCAAAAGAAATAGAGGTATATAAAGGAAATACACCCCGTGCTCCTTTCAGATAATAATCTACAGCCCAGCTAATATAATTGACTAATGATTTATTGGCAATCATAACTCCTTTAGGTTTCCCTGTAGAGCCTGAAGTATATAGTATGTACACTAACGAAGCTGCGGTAACCGGCACTTTTGGCAAACTTACCGGACTACCTGATAACACTGCACTTATATCATTTACACAAATTTCCCTGGTTTTTGTTTGCAGCTTTCCTTTGAACTGTGAAGATGTCAGCAACCATTGTGCTTCGGAATTTGCCACCATATATTCAATACGCTCCGGAGCATATTGCGGATCCAGGGGAAGAAAGGCAGCACCCGACTTAAGTACACCCAAAATTGAGATTATCAGATCAATTCCTCTTTCCATTGCTATACCCACCACAGTACCGGACAACACACCAGACGCAATGAGATAATGTGCCATTTGGTTTGACCGTTCATAAATCTCTTTGTAACTTAAAGATATTTCTTTAAAGCGTACTGCCTCACGATCAGGATGCTCCAGACAAACCTGGTTAATTTTATCAATAATAATCCCGGTTATCCCCGGCAGTATTTGGGTTCGATCATTCCAGTTTCTCCAGTAGGCATCCAGCACATCAATATTATCAGAGCCTGGAGAACCAACCTGTTCGTTCTGACCATCCGGAAATTCAGATTCCTCCTTCATTGTTAATCTTCTCGTTTAAATATGGTCTGCAGCTAACCTACTCAAGCTTCAGGATGGGCTTTGCAAATAAATTAGTTGTCCAAATAAATAACAAAAGTTAAAAAGACCACACTTTCTGCTATGCTTTAAAGTCATTTCCCTTGTTTTTGGCTATTTACATGCGTTATCCTACATTGAATGTCAAGTAGAAGGCTTCTTGTCAGAAGTATATTAACTTCTCTGTGCTCAAAGATACAAATTTATTATGGTCTTACCGGAAATATGGAATGTAAGCCGGCATTAAAGTTTAATGAAATCCGATAGTAATAAAATAATTTTTCAACCCTTTTTGTCAATTTTATATATTGTTGATTATCATATACTTGATAATTAATTATCCATACTCCTGCATTTTCAGAAAAGTCTATTGTATTATTTATATATGATCCAATGTTGTTTGAAAATACCCGGACGTTCTCATCATCTGCAGACCTTGTCTTTAATAGTGATAGACCTGAGGAAATCCCGGGTATTCTGTTAATCACATAACCCTACCTGATTGATTTTTTCCTAATATTTTTTCTAAACTGGTTCGTAATTCAGGTATGGATACATAAATATCCTGACATAAGGCCTTAAATGAATCATCGGTAATTTCCTTATGAGTGTCATCCTGGTAAGCAGCATATTGCATATTATTTATTGTAGCGAGGTAAAGAAAGTAATCGGGCGCCCAGCTTTTTGAAAAAAGCTCATATAAATAAGTGCGGGGTTTACACCATATAATATTAGCAAATGAAGCCCCATGCGGACCAATTATAAAAGAAGCATTTCTATAAATATTAATTTGTTCTTCAACGCTTCTTTCCCTGTCTTCAATGATAATAAAATCAAATTCTTTCAGCAGCTCGATCAATTCACCTTCATTTTCAATTTCCCTCCGGCCTTTTCTGCTGATATATATCCTGTTACCGGCACACGGCGTGCTATCTGAAATATTTAAGCGGCTTTCTATATTTCTTTTTAGCGAAAGAATTTCATTGACATTAGGCTTCCAGGTACCGCAATCTCCAAAGATCACTTTTTCGGCTGAGAGCTTATAAGTCCGGCTGTCAATGTAACAACCTGGATCAAATCCCAATAATTTCAGATATTGCTTTTCATAATGCCCCCCAAACGAGTGGTAGGTAATGGTGATATCTCTAAGATCTTCATCACTGAGTGCGTCTTTGATCCTGCTCAGCTTTGCGGCAACCATCAGTACAAAATCATAATAACCGGTGAGCATAACTGGACTGTGTATATCCTGGTGGTGGCTTAATAATGGAATAAGCTTAGGGACAAATTTTGGAAGACGCTTATCTTTTTCCCAGAATTTGTGTTCAAAACCCCGGTGGTCCCAATCAGTACAAAGCACTTTATTGCCTATGACAACAGATCCATGTTTTGAGATAAAACCGTTCTTTAATTCATGCTGCCATACATGCACTTCTCCCGATGTAAAGGTGTACGCTTTATAGATCCTGTTCCCGGGATTGTTTTCGTCCTGCACATCCGGCAGATCAACAGACGATTCAGGTATTATTTTTATACAATAAGGTTCAAGAAATTGTATGGTTGCTTCGGCTGATAATAATGAAAATCCCCTAAAGTTCCAATAGGCCCGGTTAACAGGGGATATCCCCCATATTTTTTTTATTATTGTTTTAATTATTTGTTTAAGCAGGCTCATTTACATAAATAAGCAGAATACCGGCACAGCAGAAATGCATGCTATTCCTTAACAAGTGTAACTAAAGTAAAAATATACAAATAATTGTAATTAACAAGACATAAAAATTACCATTATAAATATAAAATATATAATTGTAAGAAAAAAATTAATCTCTACAACACATTTTTGTGTGTTTTCAATTTAATAAACCAAACGCACGCTTGCTTGATAAACCATTCCTCAAAACCAATAGTCTTATACATGAAAAAAAATATCAATAATCTTTTTATTACTCAAAGTGTGGATCAGAATGATCAGGAGCCTAAAGTAATCAAGGTTACTAATAAACTGATCAAAAAGCTTGGATACAATTTCAAAATAAAAAGAGAGATAGATTTATTCAGGGATATGAACACTATAGAACAGCGAATCAATTTTTTTCATATCCTGAGTACTGTTATTGAAAATAATATAGAAGGAGAAATTACTGAATTTGGTTGTTTTACAGGACAATGTGCCATACTGTTTCAGAAAATACTGGACTTTAACCACTCGGGTAAAACACTGCACCTGTATGACAGCTTTGAAAAAAAGTTCAGCTACAGCGATAAGAATATTGAAGAAATTCTATTGGAAAATTTCAGGGAACAAGGATTAAAAGCACCTGTTATACACAAAGGCTTGTTCAATGAAACATTACCAGATCAGCTACCCGACAAGATCGCCTTTGCCCATATTGATTGCGGATTTGGGGGAGATAAATTTCAGCATAAAGAAATTGTTGTTTTCTGCCTTGAACAAATTTATCCTAAAATGCCCAAGGGCGCTGTGTGCGTATTAATGGACTATTTTGACCCATCAACAAATAACCCCGGAATAGATTGTAATCCCGGGGTTAAATTAGCCTGTGACGATTTTTTTAAAGATAAACCTGAAGTTATTGTTTGCTTATACAGTAATCAGGTACCACATGCGTACTTTAAAAAGGTATAACTGTTATCCCTTATACAGCTTCTCATAATATTCATGCGCCATGCGGTTACTGTCGAACTGGAAGCGCACATCCTGCATACCGTTTTTCATAATCTGACGCCATGTTTTGTAATCCCCATAATAAAGCGGCAATATTTCCCGGGTAAGTATTTCATATAATTTATCCAGATCATATTTGTCCTGGTCATGTACAGACATGTTTGCATAGTCGGCCTTAGGGATCACGAAGCCGTTATGACCGTGATTGATAAACTCAGGAATCCATCCATCATCTGTAGAGAAATTCACAGCCCCGTTCATAGCAGCGGTCATCCCACTGGTACCTGAAGCTTCTCTTGGCACCCGGGGGTTGTTCAGCCACACATCTGCAGCCTGTTTCAGGCGTTTGGAGAGGCCCAGCTCATAACCTATTAAAACAGATACATTCTTATAATTTTTGCTTAAATGTACCAGCTCATTAAATTCGCTGATTGCAGGGTGATCCATGGGATAAGGCTTACCTGCCCAAATGATCTGTACAGGATATTTCTGATTATTCATCAGTTCAAAAAAGCGCATCTCATCAGAAGCTATTAATCCCGCCCTTTTATAACCTGCAAATCTCCTTGCCCAAACCATCGTAAATACATCCGGGTTGAACAGTTTCCCCGTCTGATCTGCTACAATTTCAAAAGCCCGCCTTTTCAGCCATTTTTTACGATCGTCAAAGCCATAATCGTCTCCCACCTCTTTAAACTTATACATCTGCTTATCGGCCCAATAGCTCCAGTTCTGAGCATTAGTGATTGAGGTGATAGGGCAAATGCCGGGGTACTTGCTCCACATCTCACGGGACACTTCTCCATGCAACTGGGACACACCGTTAGCCAGCCTTGCAAAACGTAAGGCGACCAGTGAGTGATTGAAAGAATCACTGTGATCGCCGGTAAGGTTTTTAACCTCATCAATGGTTAATCCACAGAAATACGTCATTTTGTGGCACAGATAAATATCATGCTTTTCGTTACCTGCTTCTTCAGGGGTATGTGTAGTAAACACTAATCTTTTTCTTACCTCCTCCAGATTCCTGTTGTATTTTTTGTACAGGTAAAAAGCCGCAGATAAACCATGCGCTTCGTTAAGATGGTATAGTTCAGGATTAAAGTTTAAAATATCTATCAGCCTGGCGCCACCCACACCTAATAAAATAAACTGTGCCACTTTGGCGGCCACATTGCTATCATACAATTTATGTGTGATGGTTTGAGAAACGTAATCATTCTCAGGCAGGTCAGTGCTTAATAAAAATAAAGGTGCTGTTTTAAACGTTTCAGGATTCAGATACCAGGCTTTTACCCAAACCGGGTGATCATGCACATCTATCTGGAATTTAATCCCGGTATCTTCCAGGAAACTATAATATTTTTCATTCCAGGCTACATCTAAAGTCTGATCCTGGTTACGTTCCTGGTCATAGTATCCGTATTTCCATAAAATACCAATGCCAATAAGATTCTGACGCAGCTCATAAGCGCTGCGTAAATGAGAACCCGATAAAAAACCCAGGCCTCCGCTGTATATTTTTAAAGGCTGATGTATGGCAAACTCCATTGAAAAGTAAGCAACTTTTTTGCTGTAGTTAGTATCGATTTCGAAAGGAACCTTAAAATTTTCAAAACTCATAAATAAGATAATTTGTTTTAATCGGGCAAAATAAGTGAATTTGATTGATGTTCAAGCTTATATTCCCGGGTTGTGGACATAATGTGTAGAAAATACATGATGAGTATGGCTGGCAAGTTTCAAGTTTCTGGTTTCAGATTTCAGGTTTCTGGTTTCCGACAATTAACCTGTAACCGGTAACTTGTAACCAGCAACGTGTAACCGACAACCTCCCTTTTCAACTTTTAAACCTTTCAACCTATAAACTTTAAACCTTAAACAATAAAATCCTGCCATTTTTGATCGCTTTGGGAAGAGGCAACTGCATTTTCTATAAACGCCATACCCCGTACGCCATCATGTACAGTAGGAAAATCTATTAACGGATCAGGTTCGGTACCATCTAATTTTGCAGCCAATGTCCATATGAAATTTTTATAGATATCAGCAAATGCTTCGAGGTAGCCCTCGGGATGCCCGCCTGGAGTTCTTGTATTTATTTTTGCAACATCAGAGAGATAGCCATTCCCTGTACGATATACCTGTGCCGGAGCATCGGGCCATTTTACGATCAAAGTGTTAGGCTCCTGCTGGCCCCACTCAAGTCCTCCCTTTTCTCCATATACCCTTATCCTTAAATTGTTTTCTTCACCGGCAGCAACCTGGGAAGCAATAAGCACACCACTGGCACCGTTATCAAACTTTAATAACATGGCGCCATCATCATCCAGCAACCTGCCGGGCACTACAATGTTCAGATCTGCACAGAGCTTCACAATCTTTTGCCCCGAAATATACTCTGCCAGGTGCGCCGCATGAGTACCAATATCTCCCATGCAGCCTGCCTTTCCGCTTCTTGCAGGATCTGTACGCCAGGCGGCCTGCTTATTACCCTCTTTTTCGCTCAATGTACTCAACCAGCCCTGCGGATACTCAACATAGATCTTCCTGACTGCCCCTAAAAGGCCATCGGCTACCATCTTCCTGGCCTCTTTTACTAAAGGATAGCCGGCATAAGTATGGGTAAGGCATAACAAAAGCCCGGTTGCTTCTACCTTTTGTTGCAGCTTTTTGGCTTCCGCTAAGGTAAGCGTCATAGGTTTATCTATCACTACATGAAAACCATGTTCCAACGCCATCATTGCCGGCCCAAAATGTGCAAAGTTGGGCGTTACAATAATTACAAAATGCATGCGTCTGTCTTTGGGCAATTCACTTTCCTTCCTGATCATTTCCTCATAGTTTGTATAAATCCTGTCGTCCTGTAAAAACAAATCTCTGCCCGACTCTTTTGCTTTCTCCGGGTCCTGGCTTAAAGCTCCGCAACATAGCTCAGCCAGTCCGTCCATATTTAAGGCCATACGGTGTACGGCTCCTATAAAAGCGCCTTTGCCGCCACCTATCATCCCAGCCCTTAGTTTGTAATTCATAACACTGTTATCTTTTAGTCAGGTACGAATATACTTTTTTCGTCCGTAAATACTTATTGATTTTTGCTCCTGTAAAATTGAATAGCTTTTAAATCACTGCAAATACATAATAGATTTATCTTCGGAATAACGAAGAACAGTAAGAAATAACAAATCTTTTAAAGAACAGGCATATAATTT
>DAOLFI010000157.1:0-7084 GCA_035326385.1 Niabella sp. | reverse complement strand
CCACATGCATGTTGCTGACTTTAATGTTTTTTGCCGGCGGTAATGTATTTGCCCCGGATGAAGAAGTAAAGGGTAGAAATGCTAACGAAGATCCTGTACCTGTGGAAAATGGGTTTAAAAAGCATAACCTGTTTACCGGCGGCAATGTAACCGCTTCTTTTTATACAGGCGGCAGTTTGTTAGGCGCCAGCCCGGTATTAGGGTATAAGCTGAACGACTATTTTGATGCAGGTGTGGTGCTGAATTATGTATACAATGGATCAAGAGATGTTTACGCTTACAATGACAAGCTAAGGCAGCATGTATATGGTCCGGGCGTTTTTGCAAGGGCTTACCCAGTTTCTTTCCTGTTTGCCCAGACCCAATTAGAGCAAAATTTTACAAATATTAATTATACTTCGGCAGGCTCTGCCAGGCCTTCTGCTAAATACAGCGCCAATGCCACGTCTTTATTATTAGGGGGCGGACTGGCAACAGGCAGGAGCAAAGGCAGCACTACTTTCTTTTATTTTTCAATAATGGCAGATGTGCTGAAAAACAGGAACAGCCCTTATGTAGACGTATCTTATGACCCTAATACAGGAGCAGAGCGTGTCAAGATCGTACCTGTATTGCGCGCCGGCGTAAGCGTGGGACTGTTTCAAAAGCGGTACGGCGTATATGAGGAGTATTAGTTGTAAGTTGGCAGGGTTTATTTAAGGTTTACAGGTTGATACGGACGGAAAACATTTATAAGAGAATAAAAGCTCACTTGATATGGGTGTGTTTAAACAATTAGCAGAGTACCTGTTTCTGAAAAAGAAAGACCCCAACCGGCCTAAAAGCAGCTGGGTGGGCTATATGCACGGCATTAACAGGCTTAGTCTTTTCCTGTTTATTATCTGTATGATCATTCTGGCAATAAAGCTATTGAGAGGCTGATACAATAATGATCTTTGCTGCTTCTTCCGAGGCATTTCCCCCGCTGCTTAATACTTCTTTCAGTATTTTATAATCCTGCTGGATTTGTGCCTGCTTTCCGGGATTATTAAGCAGTTCATCCAGCTCTTTGGTAAGCTGCTCCACATTCATATCTCCCTGTATCAGCTCCTTCACTACTTCCTTATCCATAATAAGGTTTACCAGGGAAATATATTTAATGTTGATTACCCTTTTAGCAATCTGGTAGCTGATCTCTGAGCCTTTATAACATACTACTTCAGGTACCCCAAACAGCGCTGTTTCCAGTGTAGCGGTGCCGGAGGTTACCAATGCCGCAGTGGATTGCATCAGCAGATCATAAGTGCGGTTATTTACAATACTTACATTAGGGTATTGGCTGGTGAATGTTTCATAGAACGAAGTTTCAAGAGAAGGAGCCTGCGCCACTACGAACTGATAAGCCGAGAAAGCCTTGCTGACCTCCAGCATTACAGGCAGCTTCTTTTCTATTTCCTGCTTCCGGCTGCCCGGAAGCAGCGCTACTACCGGCTTTTTATTAAACGCTCCTTTATTGTCTTTAATGATAAGATCTGTACTTGTATTTTGCTTTTTTGCAATCTCCTCAATCAGCGGATGGCCAACATAGGTTACTTGCCAGTTCCATTTATTACTGAAATAGTCTTTTTCAAAAGGTAGTATGACCAGCATTTCATCAATACACTGCTTCATCATTTTTACGCGGTTCTCTTTCCATGCCCAAACCTGCGGAGAGATATAATACACTACTTTGATATTATGCTGTTTTGCCCATTTGGCAATGCGTAAATTAAAACCGGGGTAGTCAATCAGCACCAGCACATCGGGCTTAAATGAAAGAATATTTGCTTTACAGTATTTCAGGTTTTTTAAAATAGTTCCCAGGTTTTTTACTACTTCTATAAAGCCCATAAAAGCCAGGTCCCGGTAATGTTTTATCAGCTCCATACCGGCGGCCTGCATCTTATCGCCACCCCAGCCACGTATTTCAGCGTTGCTGTCAAGCTTTTTAATTGCTGTAATTAAATTGCCTCCATGCAAATCGCCTGACGCTTCGCCTGCTATTATGTAATATTTGTGAGCCTTCAATTATTATATTAATTATTAATTACAAATTACTAATTGGCATTATGCCTGTTATTCTGATTTGCGCATGCTCTTTTTAACCACCTTTTTCTCCGCTGTTTTCACACTGCGGTTGGGTTTGTCCTTCCAAAGCGTTTCCAGGCGTTTTTTTACCGCGTAATCAGTAAGATCAAACTCCACCGGAACAATACTTACATAGTTATTGGCGAGTGCCCATACATCGCTATCCTTTGCATTATCAAAGTTGAGGAACTCTCCCGTTAGCCAGTAATATTTTCTTCCGCCGGGGTCTTTTCTTTCTATAAATTTTTCCTGATACTTGGCATAAGCCTGCTTGCATATTTTGTATCCCTTTATTTCTGACAGCGGGAAATTGGGAATATTAACGTTCAGCAATATGTGTTTGCTTAGCCTGTTCTTCAGCATTTTTTCGGTGATCCGCCTGGCATAATGCTGTGCAGCAGTAAAATCAGCATTCATGCTATAATTCATTAAGGAAAAGCCTACTGCCGGAATGCTTTCTATTGCCGCTTCCATTGCTGCAGACATCGTTCCCGAATATATAACATTGATGCTATGATTAGGCCCATGATTGATGCCGCTCAGGCAAAGATCCGGTTTACGGTGCAACACTTTGTCAACAGCCAGCTTTACACAGTCTACCGGTGTGCCCGAGCAGGAATAGGCTTCAATATCAGGGTAAAGATCAGATTTTTGCAAACGTAACGGATGCCCCAGGGTAATAGCATGACCCATACCAGACTGAGGTTTGTCCGGCGCCACAATTACAATTCTTCCCAGGTCTTTTACTGCCTCGTACAATGCTCTTATACCAGGTGCAGCAATGCTGTCATCGTTAGTGATAAGTATGGTCGGTTTTTCTTTTTTTGCTTTTGCCATAAACAGCAAATTTATGATTTGTGATTGACTTTAGTGAGCAAGTAGATAATAGTAAGTAGCCCGTAGAATGCCCTATTCACTACTTACTACTCACTATTCACTATTTTGCCCCGTCTCTCTAACGAATAATTGTTGAAAATGCATTTCCTAATCATTTGCTAAAACCGGGTACAGGTCAATCCTTTTGGAATAAACAACCGTCTATTTATCAAAGCGCTTTACAAAAAATTTGTAAACAATTAAAAACTAAAGGTCATGAAAAAGTTCATTTTTGCTGCGTTCATTTTTGCCGGATTCACCTTATCTCAAAGCGCAGATGCACAGATCAGCATTCGCATCAATATTGGCAACCAGCCGGCCTGGGGCCCTGTAGGATATGATTACGCCCGCTACTATTATTTGCCTGAAGCCAATGTGTATTATGATATTGATGCTGCAAGATATATGTACCTGCAAAGAGGCCGGTGGGTCACTGCAAGACAATTGCCCTCTATGTACAGAGGCATCAACCTGTATAATACTTACAAGGTGGTTATCAACAGGAATTATGCCCCTTACCGTGATAACAGGCAGGACATCATGACTTATGGCCGATATAGAAATGTACATAACCAGTATGTGATCCGTGATAGCCGGGACGTGAAGTATTACCAAAGCAGGTATCATCCCAGACATAAAGAGTGGAGAAGTAGTGACAGGAGGGATGATAACAGGTATGGTGATCGCAGGGATAACGACAGAGGCCGCCGTAGGTAACAAATAGCAAATAATTGTGAAATTTTTAAAGCCATCCGGTAGGATGGCTTTTTCTATAAAATAAATTTTTGGTGGTTAGATTGTCTTTTATTTACTTTGTATTTCAAAGTGCTTTTTATGATCCAGGATGTAAAAGATGACCTGCAACATATAAGAAAGATGATGGAACAGTCGTCCCGGTTTATTTCGCTAAGCGGATTATCGGGTGTAGTGGCCGGCATTATAGCATTGGCCGGGGCTTTTGCTGCATGGTATATTTTTAAGCAGCATCATATTGACTATTTTGATAATTACAGGTGCGGCAGTACTCCAGGTTTGGTATCACAGTTGGTTCTACTTGCCATTTTGGTACTGGTGGCTGCCATTGGCTTAGGGGTATTGATTACTGTAAATAAGACCAAAAAGCAGGGCCTTAAAGTATGGACCTCCACTACTAAAAAATTGCTTATAGCTTTATTTGTACCCCTGGTATTGGGAGGATTGTTCTGCCTGGCCGCATTATATCACGGGCATTTTGAAATTATAGCTCCCCTGATGTTACTGGTTTATGGACTCGCGCTGATCAATGCAGGAAAATATACTTTTTCCGATATTCAGAACCTTGGCTATTGTGAAGCACTTTTGGGCATTATCGCTATGTTCTGGCCGGGATACGGTTTGGTATTCTGGGCAGCAGGTTTTGGGGTGCTGCACATTATTTACGGATTACTGATGTATAAAAAATACCGGTAACCAATATTATATTGTGTAATGAGCTTATTACAGCATTTAAATAAAGATTTTGAAAGCAGGGTCAGGCTGGGCATTATGTCTGTGCTTGTAGTCAATACCTGGGTAGATTTCCTGGAAATGAAAGAGCATTTGCAGGTAACAGATGGTAACCTCGCCAGTCATATCAATGCTTTGGAACAAAAAAAATATATTGAAGTGAAAAAAGAGTTTGTTGGAAAAAAAACCAAAACCTCTTATAAAGCTACTAAAGCAGGAAAGGTAACTTTCGAGAAACATATTAATGCGCTGGAAAAGTTATTGCGAGGGTAAATTTTTTTTGTTTATATGCTTTGAAATACAAAGTGCTTTTTATTTTGTAAACTTATTTTTATGAAAAAGAATATTTTCTTCTTTAGTTCCGTGGTTCTATTTGTATTGCTGTTTTACAGGCAGGAGCCGGGCATTAACATCAGTATTTTTGGTATTGTTGCCTGGTGTTCCCTGTTTTTTGTAATGGAAAAAAGAAAGAGAACCTCTGTTTTTTGGGTGCTCTCAGTTGCAGCTTTTGTATCTATCCTTTCCTTTGCCTGGTATGGCGATTTTATAAGCTTTGCAGCAATGTTTATATCATTGTTGCTTGCCGGCTTTAAGGCTTTCTATCCCAAATTGAATATTTTGTCGTTCCCGTTTGGATTAGCATTTAATTATGCCAGCTTTATTTTCAGGGGATTGGTACCAAAAAAATGGTTAGGCTTATCCATATCCGGCGATGGTTTTTTCAAAAAAATGTTAGGTTATGTTCTAATTCCGGGTGTTTTTGTAGCCTTATTTATTGGCGTGTACATGCAGGCCAGCGATAAGTTTGCTTCGCTTTTTATTATTGATGTTGAATTTGATCTTTTCCAGATAGCCGTTTTGAGCGTGATCGGTTTTTTCCTGATGTTTAACTTCTTTTATTTTGCCGTACCTAAAATGCTTATTTACTGCAATGGCTATCTGAAGGATGATTTTTCAGAAGGTTATGCATTTCGGAAAGCTAAAGGTTCTCATTTGCTTGATATAGCATCGCAAAGACGCAGCGGAGAGATCTCACTGGTATTACTAAATCTTGTACTGGCATTCTTTATTATCACTTACAGCATTGAGCAATTTGGTTCAAAAGAAATTTCAGGAACATTAAGTAACGAAGTGCATGAACGGGTGTACGTGCTGATATTCTCTATTGTGATGGCTATTGTTGTGATCATGATTTATTTCCAGGGACTATTGAACTTCGACAATCAGTCCCGCCTGCTGAAAATGTTATCTTTTATCTGGATAGGCCTGAATATACTTTTAGTTCTTACGGTATTGTTCAGAAACCTTGAGTATGTAACGGCTTATGGACTTACGTTTAAAAGGATTGGGGTTTTTGTATTTCTTACATTAAGCCTTGCCGGGCTGGTATTAACATGGTACAAGATCGCTTACAGGAAAACCAACATCTTTTTGGTGAATCGTATGATATGGACATGTCACGCAGTATTAGTAGTTAGCTGTGTGATCAACTGGAGCTGGGTCGTTACCCGTTATAATACCAGTCATTTTCAAAATCCCGACTGGTATTATTTACAATCGTTAGATTATAATAAGCAACTCCTTAATGATATCTATTTAAGAAAGGGTATGGATAACAGCCATATCATTTCAGAAACAAAAGAAGCCCGTTCAGAAAAAGTTCTTTCCAAAAGGCTGTATTATGAATTTTTGAACCAGGAATAATAAGAAAAGACCTATAAAATTCTTTATGTACTTGTTTGAGTTTTTAATATTAGTATTCATAGCACTTCCGGTTGGACTAGGGCTTTTGTTTTACTTTTGTTTTAAAAAACTTGGTTATCCCAAAACAGCTAAGTATTTTACAATTATATACGGGCTGATTATATTGGCAATAGGGTTTTTAATTGCATTTGAAGACCGCTTCTTTACAAAGAATGATGCAAAAGTATTGATTGAAGCACAAGGTATTAAACTTACAGACGAGTTTGAATTATTAAAAAATGAGTCTGTGTCGGCAATCAGTGATTACTACCATACATTCACATTAAAAGTATCGCAGCGTGATAAGCAGGAAATTATCTTAAAAATTAAAAGTGCAGATAATTTCAAAATGGATACTACCTCTATTGATTCTTTGCAATATCAGCAAAGACTAAGCAGGTATTTTGGTAAAAAAGTTATACAAAACTATGAGACAGAAACTTCTTATGTTCGGGAATACTTTGAACCAAGCGGGCGAGAAGGTTATTCGCCAACTTTTATACGAATTTCAATAAGTAAAGACGACAATGAATTAATATTTGAAGATATTGTGGAATAGCAAAAACGTTCACTTTTCTTCGGGACTGCAAGTCCCGAAGCTTTATGTTGTAGCACCGGGCTGCTTTTAAATGTAGCCAAAGGCCACAACATACTTCTGCGAAACAAAATGTTTCGCAGAGCATCGTTTTCAGGCAGATGCAGATATGCTACTGTACCACCTTATTAGCACAGGAGGAGCTGGCAAAGGCTTCCGGCTTGGCTTTAAAGGAAAATCCCATTCCGGTAATGTAGCCAATCGCTTCTTTCAGTGCATCGTTGGAGAGTATAAAATAAATTGTGTAAACGGTTTTTAGAAACTGTATTTAAAGCCGGC
>DAOLFI010000156.1:0-7119 GCA_035326385.1 Niabella sp. | reverse complement strand
GGTGATTTTCTGCCTGTTGTTTGGTGGTAGCTCTGGCTTTACAATATGGCATTCGATCAGGTCTGCATCTGGTGGTATTCGCATACAAACCATGAAGGTTCCGGCCCATACCACTATTCCCCGTAACGATAGGAACGATGAAGCAATACTTACCGGTCCGGAGCTGGATCGTATAAAGTCCTTTCGGCGGTACCTGGATAGTTTGCAACAAACCAAAGATGGTAGGGCTGTTTATGACAGCATCGCAAGGTACAGGCCGGGCCTGCTGGATAGCCTGGCTTTTATAGAATATCAATTACAAATAAAAACAAGTGAACATGAAAAAACAAAGTGAAGAAAGTCCGCAGTACCCGGCTAAGGTACTCAGGCAACGAAAGTTTTTATTAATAGCACCGGTATTGGTCGTACCGTTTTTGATCCTTTTATTATGGACAACCGGATTAGTGGGTAACGCAAAAGAAACGTCGCCGACTGCATCTTTGCAGGGACTGAATTTAAACCTGCCTTCAGCAGCTCCTGCGAAAGATAGCAATTGGGATAAGCTGCGGTATTATGAACAAGCTGATAAAGATTCCGCAAAATTGAAATCACAGTTGCGTAGTGATCCCTTCTTTCAATTACTGGATAGTGACGATTTGGACGAACCCAGTATGAAAGGCATATCGGAATCGGATTATGCGGAGACCATATATGGCGATGAAAAACCTGTTCCTTTTCACAAGCAGGATCGGAACGAGCAAAAAGTGTATCAAAAGTTATCGCGCTTGCAGCGCGAAATCAACCGGGAACCTGAGAGCGAACTGCCCAATCCGTCACATACTGCTACTTCTGCCAATCCTGATATTGACCGGCTGGAAAATATGATGCAGCAAATGCAGTCCGGTAAAGAACCTGATGCAGAGCTGACCCAATTAAATGGGATGCTCGAAAAAGTAATGGACATCCAGAACCCCGAACGGGTGCAGGAACGGCTTCGCCAGCAATCAGAGCAAAATAAGAAGCAGGCTTTCGCACTCGAAGCACCACCGGAAAATGTGATCTCCAGGTTGGAGCCCCGGCAGGATTTCTCGACAATGCTCAACCGGTACAATGGTGATACCCTACCCGGCGCTTTTCAATCGTATGTAAACAGCAACCGGTTTTACTCGCTGAGTGAAGATGCTACTGAAGGAAGGATCGGCCGTGCCATATCAGCAGTAGTACCGGAAGCACAAACATTGGTGAGCGGGGCTACCGTAAAGCTGCGTTTATTGGAAGATGTGTATATCGCTGGTGTTAAAGTGCCGAAAAATCATTTTGTATATGGCCGGGCATCTTTAAACGGAGATCGTTTACAGGTCGTCATTTCCTCCATTGAATACGATAACAAGATTCTGCCGGTTGCTCTTACTGTCTATGATAAAAAAGATGGGCTGGCCGGTATCAATATACCGGGAGCGATCACGCGGGATATAGCTAAAAACTCGGCGGCTCAATCAGTGCAGGGCCTGGGAACGATCAGTTCTCTTGATCCTTCCTTTGGCGCACAGATCGCTACAGCGGGTTTAAACATGGCGCAGAACCTGGTAGGCAGGACCGCCAAACTCGTTCGGGTAACCGTGGCAGCAGGTTATCCCGTACTGCTCCGGGATGACAATCAAAAAGACAAATAATCTATTAATAATTTAAAATTTCCATGTGATGAACAGAATTTGTGCAGCAGGATTAATGGGAATCCTTTTTATGTTGGGTGGTACATTTAGCTTTGGACAAAGCGTTGAAGCACCCACGAACACCATAACCCCTTACGAGATAGCTGTCAGCTATCACCAGACTACTAACCTTATTTTTCCCTACACCATAAGAAGCGTAGATGTTGGCAGCAGCGCGGTGCTGGCGCAAAAGGCCAAAGGTGTCGAAAATATCCTGCAACTAAAAGCAGGAGCCGAACAGTTTACGCCGACCAATATTTCTGTGGTAACAGCAGACGGCGCCTTTTACTCTTTTGTTCTCAACTATAGTGATCATCCTGCCAACTTAAATGTCCGTTTTGGAAACACAGGGCCGGTACAGTTTGCAGGGGATCTGCCTAATGCGCGTGAGCTGAACCAAAAAGCCTGGCAGGTACTTACTATACGTCCATTTATGCATTTACAAAATAATGAGCAGGCGCTCCGGTTGCGGTTGAACGGAATGTTCCATTCTAAAGATAACCTATGGCTAAATTTCGGTATCAACAATCACTCCCAGGTAGATTTTCAACCGGCCTATCTGCGCTTTTTCCTGCGGGATAAAAAGCGGGTGAAACGTACCGCACTGAATGAAACAGAGGTGCTTCCCTTATTTACGCCTGAACTCAACACGGTTAAAGGCCAGTCATTCTCAGTATGGCCGGTTGCTTTTAAACCTTTTACGGTACCGAAGCACCAGCGGTTGATCGTCCAAGCAGCGGATGAAAGCGGGGGCCGTATGATTGTACTACCGATAAAGAGCCGTTTTTTCCTTAAAGCACACCGGCTGCCTTAAAAGTGAACAGTCGCCAGTCTGATTTATACTGCTCCTGACAAAAAAATTTTCAATTATTAAATCCAAAGAAATGAAGATAATATTTCAATCTATTATAATCGCGTGCACAGCATTGATCCTTTTTATAACCGGCTGTAATAAAAATGAAAGTAATCAGCCAGTACCATCCGTATCAGATAATAAACCGGCTAACTTGCTGAACTCTTATGACAGTTTTGGCTACTGGCATAATGTTATCCTCGATTCTATAGAACGACAGCGAAAGACCGGTGGATGCAACAGTTTTACTGGTTCCTGTAATTATATCCGCAAATTCTACCAGATGAAAAACTGGCCGGAAATTGCCCAAAATCATTTTGATAAGGTCCCGCAGGTAGTAATGGACGCATCTGCTGATATGTACGGATTTATTGACCGGTCTGGTTGGAGTGATTCTGTTAAGACCCGCCTGGTGCAGCTTATTAAAATCCTTGTGGATGAAGGCACTGACAGCTGTACTTACGCCTGCCTGAAAAATCAGGTTAAAGACTTTGAGGAAGATGTTTTGCAAAGCGTTTTACCGGACATCGACAAAGAAGTGATCTTAAAAGCTGCTGCAATAGCGCGGTATTCGGGATACCGGTGGATGCAACGTCCTGAACTAAGAGAGGGTTACGACCATAATGTATTGCTTGCTCAATTTCAATCCAGTGGTTTAGCAATCAACAGCCTGAATACAGTAGCAGCCCGCAAGGCTAATATTTTTCAAAGGATCGGGAAATGGATTGCAGTAACCGCAATGGATATCGCAGGCGCTATAGGCGATCTAAGCATTGCCAGCGGAGCGGAAACCAGCGATTACATTTCTCACATGATTGATATGACAAGTTGATCAAGATAAGAATTTGAAAATTTCAGATCATGAAGATAGCAGGAACTGATGCGGAGTACTTTACTTCGGTATTTGACCGGGCTTTAAAAGAAGGCGACCGCTATGTCTGCCTTGATCCTGGTAATAACAAACAATCTTTTCCAGGAGAAACAATGCGCTTTTTTAAAGATAAATCAGAAGCATTGTATTACAGCTACTGTAAACGATCTGAGGAAGATGTGTACCTGGAAACACTTCCCATTTTACCGGTACAGGAGCAGTTGCGTATAAAAATGCAACTGCAACAGTTTAACAGCTCGCCGGGGAAAGATTTAAAGGACATTATCATAGATACCGGCCACATTCATTCTGAGGAAAAGGCGCGCAGGGAAATATTTAATGAGGACATCGTAAGGCGTCTCCGTGAGCAAAATATAAAGGTGGATCAAAACCAACTCCAGGATTATATCAGCGCTGATTTTAAAAAATTCCTGATCAAAGGAATGCGTTGGGACCGGGGCGCCGAAACACCTTATATGATACAAATAGAACAAAACAAACACCGGGCCTTTTTAATAAGTTCCGTAAGGGTTCACCAGGCGATAGATCAGCAAAAACAGCAGGAGCATCTGAAAAATGCAGTGCTGACAGGGAAAGTGTCGGAGAAAGAAGCGCTTGAACTCAGAAACTTATTAAAGGTTGAGCGGGATAAGGGAAATTTTTATGCTGTAATTCCATCCGGAAAAGATCAATTGAAAAAGGAAGATTTTTCTTTCGTTCGGTCTGTCTTTGATGCCTGGAAAGATATCGGGCGGCAAAGCTCATCCATTGAAGGGAAGGTAATCATCCGATCTATCAGCTTGCTCAAAGACGAAGTGGAGCGCGAGCTAAATGTCAATAAGGGAAAAGACCAATTGCAGGACCTTGGACAAAAGCGTTCGCATGGGCGTGATCTGTCACGGGACCGATGAATAATAATTGTTTAAACAGATAATGGCAGGATTGATATGTCAGGCGGCGGTGTATATAGTAATGACGCGTCGGAGATCAGGGACAAGTTGCGCATAGAAATCGCAAACGGGAACCGCTTTGTGTCTTTCCCTTTGGGCAGGCAGGGTTTGACGAAGGAAGATTTTGCTGTTTTCAAAACCGCGATGGAGGCACATGAACATGCGTATAAATGTACGACAGATCGCGAAAGCTATGTGGTACGTTCTATTAGCGCGGTCGAGAAGGGAATGGACAGGATGCTCAACGATAAAGAAAGGCTTTGGCTGGTCAATATGCAAAAAGAAATAAAGCAGCTACTCGATATCGTGGAGCGTATGCAGCAAAAAAGGGTTGCTGAAAGTGGTCGGGAAATGAAATCACACGATGGGCAGTTGTCAAGATAAAGTTAATGTCCATCAGGGACGATTTTAAACGATAAAAAATTTGTGGGTATGTATTTGAAGCAGTTGATTGGTTTTTTTATCAGGGCCAGCAGGGATCACCGGATCGGGCCTCATCATGTAGCCTTGTATGTGGCTATATTCCAGCAGTGGTGTATTCAAAATGGTAAAAGCCCTGTATCTGTTACACAATCCCGTTTGCGGGAAGTGGCCAAGATCGGCCGAACCACTTACTATAAATGTATAAATGAACTGGAAGCGTATGGATACATAAAGTATGTACGCTCATACAGCCCTGTGTTGGGTAGTATCGTGTACTTGGTGGAGTTGGACAGAAAATAAATTATAGAAGGTAGTGTTAGCAGGATAAAGCCCTTTCGGGCTTTATTATTTATTGGATAATATATCAATGATGCCAAATGCGCTTGCGCGTGATTTGGCAATTGAGCAAGTGTGGTTTGTGTGTATGGCAATTGAGATTATTACCAAAGAGGATTTAGAAAATTTTAGAGTAGCGCTATTAAAAGATATTGAAAAGCTACTTAATAATAGGCCATCAAAAAAATGGCTAAAATCGGGAGAAGTTATGGAAATGCTTGATATATCAGAAGTAAAATTGCAAACACTGAGAGACAAAAAAATAATACCTTTTAAAAAGCTCGGAGGGACTTGTTACTATAACATCGAAGACATAGATAAGACAATGGAAAATCTATAAAAATTATTACAAATACAGTTCTTTTGTCCGGGCCTTTGTGTCCGGATTTTTTTTATCCCAAAATAATTTTCTAAGAAATTTTTACTTAAATGAAACTCATTTTAGTTTTATCAGGGTTTTATCAGGGAGCATTGGCCATTAAAAAAGACGTTACAATTAACTGTAACGTCTTGATTATCAAGTGGAGGATATCGGAGTCGAACCGACGACCTCTTGCATGCCATGCAAGCGCTCTAGCCAGCTGAGCTAATCCCCCATTCTTATCTTTAATTATAAGAAGGAGGCGAAATTAATGGAAACAGACTATTTATCCAACACCAAAGTAAACTTTATTTACCGCTGTTTTTTTCTCCCGACAGGTCGGGTATTTCTGCTTTCCGTATTTTCCCTGCAGTATCTCTTAGCGCATGTGCAATTTTTTTATCGGTTTTTGCCCCTATTATCCGTACGGCTGCTTCTCTTACAATAAAAGGCACTACAAGCCTGGGTAACCAGCCGGCACGCTTTAATAAAACCTTTCCTATTAAAAACTCGCTGGCCCGTTTAATACCAAACTTTACAAGCGGGTTGGTAGTTCCAGACTGAAATATACCACCCACGTTTTTTTTAATACCGGAAAACGGGTTTACTTCCTGCTTAATAGCTTCAAAAGAATAACTGACGCCAGCTTTTCCAGCCCTTAAGCGAGCTTTAAGCCGCTTTTTCTCAGCCATCAGATCCTGATAGTTATTGATTTCAGTCCTGGTCATAAATTTTGTTTATGATAATATTTCGTATAGAATTGATAATATTTTTTTTCAGCAGCACAATTAAAAGCAATATGATAAACAAGCCTCCTGCAACAATAAAAAAGCCATATACCTGGCTGTTTAACTGTTCCCCTACCCACCAGCTTAAGCCCAGGCAGGCAAAAAAGAGTGCAAAAAGCAGTAATATAAAAAGAAAAATACCCACAAACAATGAAGCCCCCAGCTTACTGCCTTTATCTGCAATATTTACTACAGTCAACCTGTAATAGGTTTTGGCAATTTCTTCAACATTATCTGCTATGTCTTCTACCTTATCTTTTATTTTGAACATAAAATATATGTTTATGCAGTTAAATAAAAAGGTTGCCTGCACCCTTCGTCACAATACTATATTATCGTGAAAAATCTGCGGACAACCTTTTTGAGCTGAGTAAGAAATTAACTCAGCTTATTTTCATATTCATCTGTAATTTCAGAATAAGCTCCCTGCGCCCTGCCTTTTGCTTTTTTAAACTTTTCTTTGGCTTTATGAGAAAGGTCAGTCAAATTCTCTTTTCCTGACTCCAAAAGACTGCCCAGCGAATCGGCCCAGTCGCTTGTAGTGTTTTTAATTTTCTTTCTTGTTTTTTTTCCTTCTTCAGTATAAAACAATAAACCTATTGCTACACCCGCAGCTGCAGCTCCTAAAATACCTAACAAAATTTTGTCCCTATTTTTCATAATTGAACATTTTAGTATGAACCAATAATTTGTTTAAATTAAGTACCTAAAAAATCGTACCAAAAAGGCCTGCTCATAAAATAAAATCATTATAAATAATTATTTATCCGAAAAATCTTCAGTCACCCAGGTTTTGCACTTCTTTATTTAACCAGCGTTTTACCGCTGCAGTGGTTACCGATTTAG
>DAOLFI010000155.1:0-7169 GCA_035326385.1 Niabella sp. | reverse complement strand
CGCGCTTTTGTATCTGCCCCACCAGTGTAGGTACCGATGCGTTCAGATAGATCAACAGATCGGGCGGATTCACCATCGTTTTAAGGGTCTGGAAAAACTCAAAATAGTTATCAAAATCACGCTTGCTCATCAGCCCCATTTCATGAAGGTTGGGAGCAAATATATTAGCATCCTCATAAATGGTCCTGTCCTGAATAACTGTTTCCGTTCCGTTTTGAATATCAAGCAACTGTTTCAGGCGGCCATGCAGGAAATAAACCTGCAGGTTGAAGCTCCAGCGTGGCATATCCTCATAAAAATCCATCAGATAAGGATTATGGTCCACATCTTCAAAATTCGGTATCCATTTATAATGCTTGGCCAACATTTGGGTTAATGTAGTTTTTCCGGCACCAATGTTTCCGGCAATAGCAATATGCTTGGGTTTAGGTTTTAATTTGGCCATTTTGCAAAATGCTTAATACCAACAGACCACAGGCCTGCCGGCAGAATATTTTAAAGTTTGACAAAGTAGTAATTTTTTCAATGTACTAAAAATATTTTAGTCCCATAGCCTTTCTTACCTCCTGAATAGTTCTGTCTGCACTTTCAGCAGCTTTCTGGGCGCCCACTTTAAGAATGATGTTAAGGTCTGATACATTGGCGCGGATATCCTTGGCTTTTTGACGAATAGGTGCAATATAGCTTACCATATCTTCTGCCAGCTGCTTTTTCATATCGCCATAACGGATATTGCAATTGTTATAATCAGCTTCAAATTTCTCAATCACATCCTGCCGGCTTACCAGCTTCATCAGGTCGAAAATATTTTCAATATAATCGGGCTTCACACTATCTGGCTCCGGAGGGCCCGCGTCTGTTTTAGCTTTCATGATCTTTTTGCGGATCAGGTCATCTTCATCAGACAGATAGATGGTAGCATACTGGTTCTCGCTTTTGCTCATTTTGCCAGCGCCGTCAAGGCTGGGCACTTTTAACAGTTGCTCTCCGTAATTAAATGCTTTAGGCTCGGGAAATACATCGCCATACCTGTGGTTGAAACGGTTGGCAAAAGTGCGGGTCATTTCAAGGTGCTGTTCCTGGTCTTTGCCTACCGGTACCAGCCTGGCACGATGGATCAGGATATCTGCCGCCATCAGAACAGGATAAGTTAATAATCCCGCATTTACATTTTCCGGCTGCAGGCGTACCTTATCTTTAAAAGTAGTGGTTTTTTCCAGCTCGCCTTTATAAGCCATCATATTAAGAAAAAGGTAAAGCTCAGAAGTCTGCGGAAGGTCGCTCTGGCAATATAAAATCACTTTATCGGGGTCTAATCCGCAGGCCAGGTATTCCGAAACTACATGAAGCACATTTTCTTTAAGCTCTTTGGTATCCGGATGGGTAGTAAGCGAATGCAGATCCGCAATAAAAAAATAGCATTGATATTCGTTCTGCATTTTAACATAGTTACGCAATGCACCAAAATAATTACCCAAATGTAAATTTCCTGTGGGACGAACGCCACTTACCACAACCTGCCTGCCTGCCTGCACGGCTTCATTATTAGTACTCATAAGCCGCGAAGATAAATTGAAAATGCAGAATTAAAAATGGAAAATATAAAACAGGCGTATAAGTATTATTTGCTTTTCACCTTATCCCTGGCCTCTTCTCTGCCCGCGGAAGGGGAAGTGCATCCTGCCATAAACGGATGCCTCACTCATACAGCCATAGTAATACAGGTTGTTCAGATGCATCAATCCTGGCTTGCAATGTGTTTAAAAAAGAAGGACTGACAGTAGGACAGCCATTGCTTTGACAAATATCCTGTTCCCGCTTATTGTCCGGCACACAGCCATGCGAATGTAAAACAACAAACCGTTCAAAAGCCTTATCATTTGTGCTGTCTAAACCATGTAATTTATAAGCCAGTCCAAATTTACCATAATAGCTTTTTCCTATTTTATATTTGCCGAGAGAAGTACATCCGCAACCTACTGTGTTTCCGTACTGCCTGCCCTCCAGCCAATATTGGTTGCAGTTACCATGTGTTACCAGCCCCGCATTTATTACAGTATCTTTCTTCAGATCATAAACAAAAAAACGAGGGCTCCCGGAAGGTAAAGACATATCAATAAAAAAACATAGCTGCTGATTGTATTTATTACGAACAGTAAATGCCTTTGCAGCAGCAGCTCGCAATTCACTTATTACAAAGCTTTCGGGTTTGTACTGAACAGGATTTAAAGGAAGCGAAACAGTACGGTTGATATCTTTCAATGAGTTACCAGTGGTAAGCGCCAGTGCCATACAGGATATAATCAAAACGATTGCCGCAATTGGTAATTTCCACATAAAATGTAGTTGTATCTTTAATACAGACACATAAACTACATTTTCCACAAACCCATTACCAAAGCCGGTTAAATTTTTGAAGCGCAAAAGACGCGCCTGCAACCAATGTATAATACCTGTTGGGATTTTTCACTGTTTCGTCCGGGAAGTTATCAAAATTCCTGGCAAAGAACCTGTAATGGCCTGCGGCAAATAATCTCACCCTTTTATTCAGCCTGAACTTTACACCGCCACCCACAGGCGCCACAATGCCCCAGCTCTCGCCGGCAGTTTTAGGCTCACCCTGTTTAAATTCATAATCGAATAAATAATAGGCTCCAACACCGGCACTTATATAAGGGCTTATTCTGTGGCGATACAGATTCATCAATTCATATTCTACTTTAGCGCTGCCTTCTACAACATAACCTCTAAACCCTCCTTTTAAAGGATTCTCTGATGTTACTTTATCCTTATCCATGTTGTTTCCGGCTATTTCTCCCAGCAGCAGCTCTCCTTTTACAAACAGCTGCCTGTCCAGTATAAGACGATGGTCATAAAATACCGATCCCGACATAGAAGTATGACTGACAAAAGATGCATTTTTACTATACATACCTGTATAGGTGAAGGTTCCTAAAGAGATGCCTCCATAGCTTTTTTGCCCGATATAATCCTGGGAAAAAATTGTGGATGTAAAACAAAGGGTAAGCTGTAAACAAAAATACTTTCTCATCCGTATATTTTTTGTTTTTAAATCCGACCGGATAACAGGCACCGTTATGAGCTTCTTCATTACCCGAAGGATAAAAATGAGCACTTCATGATAAATGTTTCCTCTAACGAATTATCCAGGCTTAAGCATACCAAAATACCTGAATCATAAAGTATTTCAGCATTAACCGGCAAGCAAAAAACTCTTTATTACAATGAAACGGAAACTTTAACTTCCATCATTTCCCTTACGGTATTGGCAATACCTTCTGCATCATAACCACATTCACGGTGTAACTCTTTAAGCGTACCATGTTCCACTATCCTGTCCGGGATGCCTAATATTTTTATTTCATTCTTATAACCATGCTGCGTCATAAATTCCAGTACAGCGCTGCCCAATCCTCCGGTAATGGTTCCGTCCTCAACAGTTATGATTTTGTCATAAGCGGACAGCGCTTCATGCAATAAAGCCTCATCCAGAGGTTTTGCAAAGCGCATATCATAATGAGCGGGACTGATCCCATCGTTTTTAAGATTCCGTATAGCGGCAGAAGCAAAATTACCCGGATGGCCTAAAGAAAGGATAGCCAGGTCCTGCCCGTCTTTCAATTTTCTGCCTTTACCTATTTCTACTTCCTCCATGGGTGTTTGCCATTCAGGCATTACACCTTCACCACGCGGATAGCGAATAACAAAAGGTTGTTGCATAGATTCCAGCTGAGCGGTGTACATAAGGTTGCGCAGCTCTGCTTCATTCATTGGTGAGCTGATAATCATATTGGGAATGCAACGGAAATAAGCAATGTCGTAGCAACCATGATGCGTTGGACCATCATCTCCCACTAACCCTGCCCTGTCTAAGCAAAGCACAACAGGAAGTTTTTGTATGGCAATATCATGCACCACCTGGTCATAGGCCCTCTGCATAAAGGACGAATAGATATTACAGAATACCCTCATACCCTGGGTAGCCATACCAGCGCTTAGTGTGGCCGCATGCTGCTCACATATACCCACATCAAAAGCACGATCCGGCATTTCTTCCATCATATATTTTAATGATGAGCCTGAAGGCATGGCCGGGGTAATAGCCAGTATTTTATCGTTTTGTTTGGCAAGCTCAATTATTGTTTTTCCAAAAACGTCCTGGTATTTGGGAGCCTGCGGCGTATCGTATTTTTTTTGATAGATTTCACCGGTTACCTTATCAAAAAGGCCGGGAGCATGCCACCGGGTCTGGTCTTTCTCGGCCAGCGCGTAACCTTTTCCTTTGGTTGTAATAACATGCAGCAATTTCGGTCCGGGAATATGCTTCAGATCATTTAAAGTATCTACCAGCTTACTGATGTTATGGCCATCAATCGGACCAAAATAACGGAGCTTCAATGCCTCAAACAGGTTAGCGCTGCTGTTCACCATCCCCTTGATCCCCTCGGTGAGCTTATGGGCCATGGCACGGGTAAAGTTCTTACCAATGGGCAACTTACCTAAAGCATTCCATATGTCATCCCTGAATCTGTTATAAGTTGGTGAAAGTGTTATATCTGTCAGGTACTCTTTTAAAGCTCCCACGTTAGGATCTATTCCAATACCGGTATCGTTCAGAACGATTAACATATCACTATCTGCAACGCCGGCATGGTTCATTGCTTCAAAAGCCATTCCCGCCGTCATAGATCCATCTCCGATTACAGCCACCACCTTCCTGTCTGCTTCGCCTTTATACCTGGCAGCCATAGCCATTCCCAAGGCAGCAGAGACAGAGGTAGAAGAATGCCCTACCCCAAAAGTATCATACTCACTTTCTGAACGTTTGGGGAAACCGCTAAGCCCCTTATATTTTCTGTTGGTTTCAAAACTATCCCTGCGCCCCGTAATGATTTTATGCCCGTAAGCCTGGTGGCCTACATCCCAAACCAGCTGATCGTAAGGCGTGTTATAAACATAATGTAACGCAGTGGTAAGCTCTACTACCCCAAGGCTTGCAGCAAAATGCCCGCCGTGCACGCTTACCACATCAATAATATATTGCCGGAGCTCTTCACAAAACTCATGCAATTTTTCCATAGGGATCTTTTTCAAATCCCCCGGATTATCAACTGATTGAAGTAACGGGCCGGGTGTGATAGTCATTCAGAGAAAATTATTTGGCAAAAATAAGCATTTTAGCATAAGATACGGTAATACAGGTCACATTCATCCTCTATAATACCTCCTTCATAAATCCAGGCAACCATTAATAATTTAATAGCACAATAAGGTTTTGATTTATTTAGATTTGTTATATCATGGTTATTAGCAAAAAGTATTACTGGCTGTTCCAGATACTGGGTTGGGGCGTTTTTTTTCTATGGCATATTTTCGGCGCCTGGTCTGTTGGCCGATTGAGCCTCCCGGATGAACGCCTGATAATTATACAAAGGTCTGCGGGCTTTGCCGTTTTAGGGCTGGTGATGACCCATATCCTGAGGGTCAGCATCCTCAAGCTGAAAGTACTTCAGCTGAAAGTGACCACACAAATATGGATGTTCATTGTTCTTACGCTCGCCATTTCATGTATAGCGGGGATCAGCGAACTGGTGATTTATAATAAGCTCAACCTGCTTAATGAAAAAGAAATAATTATTGTCAACCGATCCATTCTGCTTATTTTTTTAAATAACTCCCTGGCCTGGTTTACCTATTTTATTACCTGGAGCGCTATTTATTTCATTTACCATTATGTTGACGCCTCTCAAAAAGGGCAGATCGACAACCTGAAATTAAAATCGCATGTTAAAGAGCTGGAGCTTAAGACCATAAAAACACATATCAACCCGCATTTTATCTTTAATGCGCTTAATGGCATCCGGGCAATGGTAGACGAAAACCCCGAGAGGGCAAGAGCTGCTATTACCGAGCTGAGCAATATCCTGCGCAGCAGCATCAATATAGACAGATCTGAAACTGTGTCACTTGCTGATGAACTGAACATAATTAAGGATTATCTTGCATTGGAGCAAATGCGCTTCGAGGACAGGCTCAGTGTGAAATATAATATCGATGACAAAACCACAGGTCAGCCGGTTCCCCCCATGATGTTGCAGATGCTGGTAGAAAACGCCATTAAACACGGTATCAGCCATGAGGTAAATGGTGGTACTGTATGGTTATCATCAGCACTGAAAGACAATTTCCTGGAGCTTACAGTAGAAAGCACGGGACGGTTAAAAAAGCAGCAAAAAGAAAGTGGTTTTGGCATTAGGAGCATACTTGAAAGAATGAAGCTGATGTATGGCGATAAGGCAGGGTTTGAGATCGTTCAGTCATCACCTGCTACGGTTACTGCAAAATTAAGACTTCCCGTTACATTATAATATTTTTTACATGAGAACGATTATTATTGACGATGAAAGGCTGGCACGCGCTGAACTAAAAAAAATGTTGCAGGCTTTTCCTGAAATTGAGGTGATTGACGAAGCTTCAAATGCCAATGAAGCCATAGAAAAAATTGAGTTGCAGCAGCCCGACCTTATTTTCCTGGATATACAAATGCCCGGTAAAACAGGGTTTGAAATGCTCACAGAATTAGACACAGTACCTAAAGTTATTTTCACCACCGCTTTTGACAAGTATGCCCTTAAAGCTTTTGAAGTAAGCGCCCTGGACTATTTACTAAAGCCTATTGATCAGAAAAGACTTGAAGCGGCCATTAAAAAAGTACATATTGGAGAAGCAAAAGAAAATAGAGAAGGTGAAAGCTTTTCCGGTAATGAAATGCTGACGGATAAAAGCCAGGTTTTTGTTAAGGACGGTGACCGCTGCTGGTTCATTAAATTAAGCGAGGTAAGATGGTTTGAAAGTGTAGGTAATTATGCCAAAGTGTTCTTTAGCAGCCATAAGCCGCTTATCTTAAAATCGCTTAATGCTTTGGAAGAAAGGCTGGATCCCAAAACTTTTTTCCGGGCCAATCGCAAGCATATCATTAACCTCCAGGCGGTAGAAAAAATTGAGCCGTATTTTAATAACGGCTTATTGGTAGAACTAAAAGGAGGCGAAAAAATAGAGATCAGCCGGAGGCAAACAGTAAAGCTTAAAGAAAAAATGAGCTTCTGACATAGTTCTAGGGCTGACCAAAAAGGCTCCTTGATTGTCAT
>DAOLFI010000957.1:0-1508 GCA_035326385.1 Niabella sp. | reverse complement strand
GGTTTCAGCTTTAGCTTCAACAGGCTATCTTTGCCGCTATGGCACAATTAGAAGTTAAAATTGTAAATCAATCGCAGCATGCTTTACCGTCTTATGCCACTTCCGGTGCATCCGGAATGGATTTAAGAGCGTCTATTACAGAAAATATAGTGTTACAGCCCCTGGAAAGGACCCTGGTCCCTACCGGTTTATTTATTGAATTGTTCGAAGGATTTGAGGCCCAGATCAGGCCGCGTAGCGGACTGGCTATTAAACAGGGTTTAACCTGCCTTAACACGCCTGGCACAATTGATGCAGATTACAGGGGAGAAATAAAAGTTATTTTAATTAATTTATCCAATGAACCCCAAACTATTCACAACGGAGATCGCATTGCACAAATGGTTATTCAAAAGGTGGAGATCATAACCTGGGTACCTGTTGATACACTTGAAGAAACGGAGCGCGCGGCAGGAGGTTTTGGTCATACGGGGAAGCAATAAAAAGTTCGAAAGACATGAAAAAATTATTATTTATAGTTACGGTAGTGGTGCTTGCATCGTGCAGCGCCAGTAAAAAAGCGAAGAAACAGCCTCCTGTAGTTGATACAGCCGCTGCGCCTGCCGCGGAAGAAGAAACGGCGGCATCTGTACTTTCTAAAATGAACGAAATTGATTTCAAAACTTTTTCAGGGAAGGTAGATGTAGACTTTGATGATGGAAAGGGTAATGGGAAAAGCGTAAGTGCCAAGCTGGTGATGAAAAAAGATGAAGCTATCTGGTTATCTGCGGGTCTTTTGGGTTTTGAAGGGGTACGAGCATTAGTTACGAAAGATTCTGTAAAAATCCTGAATAAGCTCCAAAAAGAATATATAGCTACCAGCCTGGTTTACCTGCAGGATAAGATTGGCCTGCCTGTAGATTTTACTACATTGCAGAACCTGCTGATCGGTAATGCGGTATTCGTAAATAAAGATGATGCCAGCTTTACCAAAGAGGGTGCTAACTATATTGTTACCTCCCAGGATGCAAATTTCAAAAACCTGCTCACCGTTTTAATGCCGGGTTATTTACCTTCGGTAAGTAAGCTCAGCGATACAGATCCTTCTAAAAACAGGAGTGCACAATTGGCATATAACAATTATATTAATGTTGCGGGGCGTAACTTTTCTACGCGCAGGGATATTGGTGTAAATTATAAAACCAATATTACCATAAAACTTGATTTCAGATCTTATGAATTTGACGGGCAGGTAAGCACTCCGTTCTCAGTACCATCAGGATATACTCAAAAGTAATAACACAGGCTAAAATATGATATACCCGGCTCTATTACTATTATCATTTTTGCTGGCTGCCAGACAGAAACATTCAGGGGCCCGTCCTTTAACGCTGGCGCTATTGCTGGGTTTATTGTTTGCGGGATCAGCAGTCTCGGCCCAAAAAACCAGCGACAAAACAGCAATGGAAGAGGAGCGCAGGAAGCTGCAGTTAGAGCTCAGGCAAATACAGGAAGCTTATAATGCTGTA
>DAOLFI010000154.1:0-7195 GCA_035326385.1 Niabella sp. | reverse complement strand
GGAAGTTGTTACAAAAGCATTCTTAAAATACGCTCCTTCCTTTGCCATTTTATCCATATTAGGTGTTTTTTGCCACGGCAGCTTACCGGTAAAACCCATAAAATCGTGACGGTGATCATCAGTAAGAATAAATATGACATTCATTTTTTTTTGTCCGGCAATTGCCTGAAGCTTTTCCAGCCTGCCCGGCACGGGTATTCTTTTTTGCTCATTTACCTGGGCGATAACCGAACAACTGCAAGTCAATAAAAAAAAGATAAAGACAGCCCTGAAATTTGCAGCAGATAAATAAAAAAGCTTTAAAGTCTTTAATGAACGTATTTTACAAAACATAAAATTACCTGTTAGCATTACGAATCGTTTTTTTACCTGAATATTACCGCAATTTAGCTTTTTAACAATTACAGCAGGTTAAATTATTATTCATAAATGTTAGTGAGCTATTCTTAATAATTAAAGTTACCTGTAAAAAAATACCTTTCTGATGGTCATTGGGTACAACTCACATCATAATTAACTTATATTTACACTCATTACTCACTGAATATATTTACTGGTATTTAATGCGATTGCTGCTATATTTCTGGGTGCTTACATGTGGCTTGTATTTTAATTGTTTTGCTCAACAGGCACCATTTCAAAATCTCACTGTAGAGAACGGGATGCTTAACAACATGGTGATAGGCGCAACCCAGGACAATAAGGGCTTTATGTGGTTTGCTACCATTAGCGGAATTGAGCGATACGATGGTATTTCATTTACACATTTCAAGTTACCTGTTGAAGGAGAGAAAGGAAATGAGTTTTCCCAAATCATCTGGATTGCCAGTGATAACCAGGGGAAGGTATGGATATCAACCAAAAATGATCTTTATTATTTTGACTATGCCATAAAAAGCTTTGTTAAGGCAGGCAGCTATAGAAGCGGGAACAATATCATGCCAGCCAATGCCCTGTTTATTGACCGGGAAAATTGTATCTGGATCTCTACTTCAGCAGGACTTTTAACCTACAAATCAGGTTTACCGAAGATGATGAGAATCGGAGATCAGCGCCCTGTAATCAGCAGTGTAACACAGGATAAAGAGGGAAGAATATGGGTGGCATCTAATAATAATAACATTGCCTGTTACGAAAAAAACGGAAGGCTGGTTTCTTTATTGTCCATACCTGCAAGCTTATCCCCCCGTAACACGCGTCCTGAAATTATTTCTCTTTATATAGATCCATCTGATCTTTTATGGATGGGAACGAGGGAGCAGGGCGTGTATGTTTATGATCTGAACAAAAAAAACTGGCGTAACGCCAGTCATATTAACAACCTGATCAAAAATGACGCGATCAGGAGTATGATAAGATGGTCAAAAACAAAAGAGCTGCTTATTGCTACAGACGGGCAGGGATTATTTCGTGTTGATTCGAACCTGCAGGTACGATCACACGACATCTATCTCCCTGACAATCCGCAAACGCTCTCCAGCAATGCTATCTACCAAGTATATGAGGACTCTTTTAAAAGAGTATGGATTTCTACACATGGCGGAGGAGTAAATTACATGGCAGATCCGCCGGCATTTCAAACCTTTTCACATGTGCTCAATAACCCGGGGAGCCTGTATAATAATATGGCAAGATGCGCTGCACAGGATCAATCGGGAAGAACATGGTTTGGCACAAGCAGGGGCATCAGCATTTTTGATGCGAATAAAAACACCTGGGATCATATACCTCCTGATAAAAACAGTAGTTATAAAAACGGATCGAATGTTTTAGCCTTATTGAATAGCGGCGATGGCTATATATGGGCAGGAACTTATGGCGAAGGACTAAAAAAGATAAAAACAGCTGACAACAGTATTGTAGCTACGCTTAACGCGAATGACGCTGAAAAAAACACACTTGGAACCAATTATATTTTTTGCCTTTACCAGGATAAGCAAAAAAGAATCTGGGCTGGTGGTATACGGGGCGATTTGACAGTAATGGATTCGGCAGGAACAGTTCTTGCCCGGCTGCCAGCCCGGGATATACACGCCATCAGCGAGGATAAGGATGGGAATATGCTGGTTGCGGGTACCAATGGATTATCTATAGTAAATTTTGACCGGAAAGAAGTTGAAAGACTTTTGCCAAAAGATCCTTCCAGTCAATATCTCTTTCACGCCATGAGTATAAAAAGCGATGGAAATATTGCTTTAGGTACAAACGGTTCGGGCTTAATAATATATGATCTGAAACGGCGCTCCATATTTGCTCATTATACTGAAAAGAACGGGCTGCCATCCAATTTCGTAACCGGTGTGCTGGAAGATAACCAGGGAAGGCTATGGATAAGTACATCCAATGGTCTGTCCTGCTTTTACGGGAAAGATACCACTTTCATGAATTATACTCATGCCGATGGACTGCCCGGAAATCAGTTTAACAGCCGCGCTTATTATAAAACATTGAATGGAACGCTGATCTTCGGCAGCACCAACGGTTTTATATCATTCGATCCTGGTAAGTTTCAACGCAAAGTGTATCCTTCCCGGCTGGTTTTCACAGATTTTAAAATCGCTCATCAGCAAATTATCGCAGGCCAGGAAAATGGCATTCTTACAGACGATATTGATGAGACCCAACAACTGAAGCTCAACCATGATCAACGTTCCTTTTCATTAGATTTTATTAATATAACGTCCCGGGGTGCTGAAAAAAATCTTTACAGCTGGAAACTGGAAGGTTTTGACACCAGCTGGTCACCGGTATCCGCACTTTCAACAGCCAGCTATACCAACCTCGATCCCGGTCAATATACGCTCAGGGTAAAAGCCTATAATCACGGGCTTTCCAACAGCAGTAATGAGCGGCGTCTCTTCATTACAATTTTGCGGCCCTGGTATAGAACAGGATGGGCTTACCTGAGCTACCTGGCGCTGTTTATTGCTGCCATTGCTGTTTTACGTAAAACCATTTCAATCAGCCTGGCACGTAAGCGTTACCTGGAGCAGATCCGTTTCTTTTCACATATTGCTCATGATCTTCGCACACCACTGACACTTATCAGCAGCCCTATCCATTCTTTACTCAAAAAGCGCCATCTCAGCGAAGATGACAAAACATCACTGGAACTGGCGGAAAGAAACGCCAACAGACTGAACAGACTGGTAACCCAGCTACTGGATTTTCAGAAAGCGGACTTTAAGAAGATGCGTTTACAGGTAACCCTGCTTGATGTAACAGCGCTTATAAAAGAGTTACTTTCCGGGTTTAAGCCATTGCTGGAAGAAAAAGGCATACGGTTAACATTTTCTTCGAAGGTTAATAATATGCATGGCTGGATTGACCAGGAGAAGTTTGAAAAGATAATGTATAACCTGGTGTCAAATGCCATCAAATATTCCAGGCCGGAGGGACAGATAAAAATAAGCCTTGCTGCTTCCGATGAGCATTATTATACCATAGCTATTGCAGATACAGGTATTGGCATACCGGAAAAGCAACAACCGTTTATTTTTAATCAGTATTACCGGGCCAATAATACCGCGAACCTGCAGGAAACGGGCAGCGGGTTGGGCTTAGTGCTGACAAAAATGCTGATTGAGCTGCACAAAGGAAAAATCAACTTTGAAAGCAAAGTGGGAGCAGGCAGCAAATTTTACATAATGATGCCCCGGGAGGATGTGTTTACTGAAGAGGAAAAATTGCAGCAGCAATCTATTGGTTCAACTATCCATACAGCGGATCATCTTGAAGGAATCAATAAGAAAAAAGAAAGGATACTGGTTGTTGAGGATAATAATGACCTGCGGCAATACATGGCAGCAGAGCTGTTACCAATATATACTGTACAAACAGCCTCTAACGGGCAGGAAGGATTGAAGATGTTAAAAGAGCATGATTTCAATCTTATTATCAGCGATATAATGATGCCCGGAATGGATGGGTATTCATTTTGTGCAGCGGTAAAACGTGATATTGCTACCTGCCATATTCCTGTAATTTTATTAACGGCTATACATGACCATGAGTACAGGCTGGAAGGACTGGAAGCCGGTGCAGATGATTACGTAGAAAAGCCTTTCAATATTGAATACCTGAAAAGCCGGATAGACAACCTGCTTCGCACCAGGGAAATACTAAAACAGAAATTTTATACTTCCATTGATACCAGTAAAATAGAAGTGGACCGTTCGGCTGATGATTTATTTATACAAAAGGCCATGGAGATAGTTACCCAAAACCTTAGCGAACCATCTTTTACTATTGATGAGCTATGCAGCTCACTGGCGGTAAGCAGACCTGTATTTTTCCGAAAGATCAAAGCGCTTACAGGGTTAGCGCCGCAGGATTTTATCAGGAACATACGGCTGAAAAAAGCAGCAGAGCTGCTACTCACAAAGAAGCATACTATTAACGAAATAGCCTTTTTTACAGGGTTTGGTGATGCAAAATACTTTAGTACCGCTTTTAAAAAGATGTTTGGCAAGTCCCCAAGCGAGTATGCCCGGCAATAGTTTTATAGAGGAGTGCAAGTTCCAGGTCCAGCAACCCTACATAAAGGGACTATGGGCCATGGTCTATCAACATAGGTGATTCATCGTTTGTCATAAACACGCACATAATCCACCACCATATAATCCGGCAGTTTTGCTTTCCGGATATCATACGTTCCATCCCACAAACCTACTTCGTCAGAAAGGATGATGTACTGGGGCACCTGGGATACTCCGCCAAAATCCGTTTCCCAAACCAGCTGGTCATCATAATAAAAGCGGTAGTATTTGTCAGTCCATTCACAGCCAAAAATATGCCATCCCCCATCATTCATGCGCATACCCCCCACCCGTTGATTGCTTTTTTTGTGATGTTCCTTATATCCATCGTAATGCAGCGCAGACTGTACTTTATCTATTCCCTTCCCCACCCATGTGGAT
This sequence comes from Niabella sp., assembly GCA_035326385.1. Lineage (GTDB taxonomy): Bacteria > Bacteroidota > Bacteroidia > Chitinophagales > Chitinophagaceae > Niabella. The sequence continues at coordinate 2,276 of DAOLFI010000154.1, read as the reverse complement.
TCAAATATGTCTATCTCCGTACCGTCTCTGCCTTCATTGCCCGCATTATTCACTGATGAGGTGAACAGCCAGAAAGCGCCCCAATGCCCTTCCTGGGTTTGAAGCTTTACTTTTGCCTCATAATATCCGAACTTCCTTTCAAACTTTCCTTTGGTATTGATACAGCCTCCTGCATACGCACTGTCGGATTGTGATGTTCGTATTACAAGGCTTCCTTCCCTGTTGAGATAACAATTATCTTTCGACCACCAGGCATCCCTTCCATCCGGGTCATTCCGTCTTTTACTATGAATAATATTCCATTTGGACGAATCTATATCAGCTCCGTCAAATTCATCCTGCCATATCAGTTTACGATCAGCCGATACAGTGCCGGGTTGACTAACGGTGCCAACGGGCCGACTATACTTCTTAATATCTTCTATATGCTCTGTTGCCTTTGCCTTTAGCTGTTGTGCAATAGCTTGCTGCTTTGCTATAATATTTTGAGATTCGGAAGCATCCAGTTGCAGATCATATAAAGCCTCGGGCTGGATTGCCATTACCACTTTGCCCTGCCTGCCGTTATTACCTGTTGAAACCAGGCTGTCATATTGATGCAGAAAGTGGTATTTGTAGCGGCCAAGTCTTATGGCCTCCAACCGGGAGCCGGAATAAAAATAAATGGGACGGTCTGGAATTTTTTGAGACGGGTTCTTTAAAAATGCTGAAAAGTCAAGTCCGTCAATTTTCCTGTCAGGATTCCGGGAGCCCGTAAGTGCTACTAATGTAGGCAATATATCCACACCTGAAACAGGAAAACCGGAAATTATACCAGCCGGGATTTCTTTTTGCCATTTTATTATAAAAGGTACACGATGCCCTCCCTCAAATGTTGTTCCTTTACCTTCACGGAAAGGCCCGGCAGATCCTCCATGATCACCAAAACGTGTCCAGGGCCCATTGTCAGATGTAAATATTACAATGGTATTATCATCTATATTATTTTTCTGAAGTGCAGCCCTGATTCTCCCTACAGATCTATCTATTTCATTGATAACATCTGCATAAAGCCCTGCCCCTGTTGCTCCATTATATTTCCCGGATACAGCCAGTGGTACATGCGGCATGGAATAGGCCAGGTAGAGGAAAAACGGCGATTTCCTGTTCCGGTTTATAAAATCAACAGAAAAGTCGGTAAACAGCTGGGTTAGCTGTTCTGACGCGGGTCCTTCTTTGACTACTTTATTATTTTTATACAGCGGAAGAGGCGGATAAACAGAATTATTGCCGGGATACATATCGTGAGAATAAGGTATTCCATAAAATTCTTCAAACCCCTGCTGTAAAGGCAGGAAACCCTTTTTATCTCCCAGGTGCCATTTCCCTGCACAGGCAGTGGCATATCCGTTATCACGCAATAATTCAGCAATAGTCTGTTCGTTAAGATTGAGCCCTAAAGTATCTTTCCCGTGGGCATAGGCCGGGCCACGCGTAGGAAAGAAAACCTTATTAACTCCTATTCTTTCAGGGTAACAACCTGTTAAAAGTCCCGCACGCGAAGGAGTGCATACATTAGCCGGTGTATAATAATCCGTAAACCGGATGCCTTCACTTGCCAGTCCATCAATATGGGGTGTTTTATATTTTGCACCATAACAGGAAAGGTCTCCATAACCCTGGTCGTCTGTCATGATCAGGATGATATTTGGCCGGGAAGAGCTAGGTAACTGAGCCTTAGAGGAAAGGCAACACAGCTGGAACATCGCAAGCGCAATAAGCGGTAAAACAAACTGCTTCATATTTTATTTCAGATTGAATTTTTGCTGTAAAGGCAGGTTTTCCGAGGAGTTGCCTGCATGAATGACAAAAGTTCCAGGCTCAGCTTCCCAGTTATGGGTTTTGATATCCCAAAAACTAAGGTCGCGGCGATAGAGCCTGAAACTAACCTTCCGGCTTTCGCCAGGTGAAAGCTGCACCCGCTGAAATCGCTTTAGCTCTATTACAGGCCTCTCTACAGAAGCCACTTCGTCCTGCAGGTAAACCTGTACTACCTCTGCACCGGCACGTTTACCCGTATTCTTTACGGTAACGTTAACCAATACCGAATCACCTTCCGTTTGTACAGCAAGATTGCTAAACGCAAAACTGGTATAGGAAAGACCAAAGCCAAAAGGAAATAGTGGCTGGATATTTTTGGTAGTGAAGTGACGGTATCCCATCAATATCCCTTCATTGTAATAGGTAGGTATAGATTCGCCTGATGTTACTACGCCATGTATTTTTTCATAAGCCGG
>DAOLFI010000153.1:0-7201 GCA_035326385.1 Niabella sp. | reverse complement strand
CGGTGCGCATGCTCATCGTAAGCCTTTAAAAAAAGGGCTGTTGCTTTTTCGGCGCCAACAACCGCTCCTGCTGTAAGTACTTTAGGTGGCTGACCCGCCAATGTAAGCTGGTGAGCTACTTCGGCCTTAATACTATTAATCAATATAACCCCGCCTGCTGTAGAGCCGGGTGCAACAGGAGTTTCGAGTCCCGGTATTGTAATCATTGAGTCGCCTACCGGAGCGCCGGTATCTAAAATTAAATCCGCAAAATCGCTTAGTTTTTTTCCATCGCTGCGCTTGCTTGTACTTGCCTCCATGTGTTGCTTTGTAACAACAGTAACTACTTTTATTTTATTTTTTTGAAACAGTTCGGCCATTTCAATGGGTACAATATTGCAACCACTTGAGGAAATTACAAGTGCGCAATCTTTTTCAGACAGGTCGAAGTTTCTTAAAATGCGCTCAGCAAGTCCTGGTACATTTTCCAGGAACATAGCCTGCCGCTGACCATTGGTCCCTACTACGTTGTTATGATAAGTTAAGGACAATTCAACAATTGGATTGAAGCCGGGGAAAGAGCCATAACGCGGCCACATTTCCTCTACCATAATGCGGCTGTGTCCGCTACCGAATGTATGTACGACTCTTCCATCAAGTATAGACATGGCGAACCATTCTGCAGCAGTTTGTATAGCTGACTCCTGTTTCCGTATTGTTGAGATAATACGCCCACATTGTTCCAGGTACTGTTCTGTAAAACTTTTGCTCATTATATATAAGTTTGTTGAATTTATTCTTATCCATTGTTTAAACAACCTGCAGCCCATGTTGCTGCATGGCAAAGCAGGCGGCTCCCAACGCACCAGCCTTATCGCCATATCGGGCTTTAACAATTTCCACTGCTTCGCCATTTGGCTGCCATTCAAATACATTCATGAATTTTTGAAGAGGGATAAATAAGTCTTCACCAGCTTCTGCAACACCTCCACCCAGAATAATAAGGTCGGGAGAAAGTATGTTGGATACCGATGACAGCGCCAGTGCCAGGTGCTTTACAGATGTGAGCCATATTTCTTTTGCTCCTGCATCGTGCTGCCTTACCGCATCAATCAGCTCTCTGGTAGATTTAAAACGCCCGCCGCTTCTTTTTTCAACGGAGTAGCTGCCAAAGCAGGCTTCAAGGCTGCCAGGCATTCCGGCAACATCGCTATCCCCATTGCAATCCACTACCATGTGACCAATGTGCCCTGCTTTTTTGCCGGCGCCCTGATAAGGTTTCCCGTCAATAAGAATAGCCCCTCCAACGCCAGTTCCCAGGGTAAGCATCACTACGTTTTTTTTATGCTGGGCAGCCCCATATTTTGATTCACCCAACAGGGCGGCAATACCATCGTTTACCACATAAGCAGGGCGTCCGAGCCAGCTGCTCCAATTAAAATGCTCCAGTCCCTGCAGGCGCCCCGGCATACATACGATGGTATTGTTGCCCGCATCGGGCAGGCCGGGAGCAGATATCCCGATAATAAAATTTTCTTCCTGGATATTGCCCGTGATATCGGTTACTATACCGGCTATTGTTTGTTTCCACACGCTGCCGTCTCCGTCGTAGGTTGGGTAGTAGCGGCTTTGCAGTATATTGCCCGAAGCATTGATAGCCGCTGCTTTAATACGTGTTCCTCCTAAATCAATTCCAATAGCAATCATTGTTACCATTATTTATTATGAAATACTCCACCCTCCATCCACAGCAATTACTTGTCCTGTTGTAAATTTCGACTGATCGCTCAGGAAGTACACCACCAGCCCATCCAGGTCTTCTGCCTCGCCTACCCGGCCACCATCAAGCGGCTGTTTTGCTTTTATAAAAGCAACGATTTCTTCATTGCCTATGGCTCTTTGCGACATTGGCGTTTCCACAAGGGCTGGGGCAATGAGATTAACCCGGATATTATTCTTTGCATAGTAAGACGCAATAGATTTTATAAACCCGATTGCAGCTGCTTTTGCCGCCGCATAAGCATGGGTAGCAAAGTATTGGGGGGCAGGAGAAAAACCCAAAACAGAACCTATATTGAGAATGGAACCGGGCTGGTTAAGCAACAGGAATTTCTTTACTGCCGCCTGATTGGATAACATCAGCGAAACCAGGTTGAGTTCCATCGTCCTGTTCCAGCCTTCGAGGGTTATTTCATGCAGGGGGCCATCGCCCATTTTCCGCCCGCTGCCACCTGCCACATGATACAGCCCGTCAAAACCACCAAAGGCGTCAATACATAATTCAATAGCATTTACAGCAGTGTCGGCATCACAGGCATCTCCTGTATAGCCTTTGCATGGTTTGCCCAACGTATGTTCCACTTCGCGTACATTACTTCCGTTACGCCCCACCACCACTACATTGGCTCCCTGCGCTACAATGGCCTTAGCTGCTGAAAGCCCCATCCCGGTAGAGCCTCCTATAATAACAATATTTTTTTTGTTGAGTAACTGCATTTATCTATAAGTCCTGCTTGTGTTTTTACTATAGTCTTTTTTATCCGGATGGCAACAACACTTCATTAATACAGCGTCTGTCTGTGGATCCGTTACTGATTCACATAGCACTATGTTTAGAACATTGGCCACTTGAATTTGCTTTTTAATTTTATTCTTGCGCCAGTTTCGGATGATTTCCTGGCAGCCTCAATAATCTCCAATACATGAAGCGCGTGCTCTACATTGATTTTGGGTACTGTTTTGTTGATTAAAGATTCAGCCGTTATAGTAGCGCCTTCCTGCCATACATATCCGCCTTTATCTGTGCTTTCCAGTTTTGCAGGTTGGCCGTATTTATTATCCAGCACTACACCATTGGTTTCCCAGTCGTAACCAATTAAACGCATATTACCTTTATCGCCAAAAATCTGGATGCTGTGCAAGTCCTGGTTTCCGGCCTCGTGCCCGTGCTGGTCAAAATAGTTAAAACCGCACATTACATGGCTGATTACGTTATTGGGATGTTCTATTAAAATATGGGCATTATCTTCTGCCACTACTTTAACAGTCCCTTTCTCATCAATCTCCCGTTCAGGCTTTACAATGCTTAACATGGCCATTACGCTTTTTGCCGGGCCCAGTAAACCGGTGAGCGTAGCCATATTATACACACCCAAATCGGGCATGCTACCCCCATCCTTTTCATAGAAAAAGGAACTCCAGGTGGGCCCTGTATGCCCATATTGCCCATGCCCGCCAGCTACCAGTCCTATTCCTCCTTCCTGTATAATCTTGTTCATAAAAGCAAACTGCGGACTATTCACCACAGCAGGAGCGCCCCATATACGCAGTTTTTTGCTTTTCGCCAGGTCTAATAAAGCTTTGCCTTCGGCATAAGTATTGGCCATTGGTTTTTCGCTCCAAACATGCTTACCTGCCAGCAAAGCTTTTTTATTTAGCGCTCCATGTACCTGCATGTCAGTAAGCGTTATCATCATATCAAAGGGTACACCTTTCAGCACGGCGTCAATATGAGGATAGGTTTTGGCACCTACGTTATACAGGTTATTTTGTGCTTCGGCACGTTCGGGTTTTATATCGCAAAGGCTTACTATTTCAACTAAAGGAGAAGTTTGCAGGTGCGGAATATACCGGTTGCTTACGCTACCGCAACCTATTACAGCCACTTTTAATTTTTTCGCAGGTGTTGTAGCAGCCCAGCTTTCAAGATTGGCTACTAACATAGCCGCACCGGCCATTGCCGTGGTTTTCAAAAATTTTTCCCTGGAAATTTTATTGTTCATGATACTAATTTTTATTTTCCCGTTTCATCATTTAGTTTTTTCAAGTACATACTTTATAGCTGAATAATAACCGGCCCGGTAGCATTAGCTACAGTGATGGCTTTTTGCTTTGCCTGAACCTCGGTCTTTAACAAGTTGTTGTAATGGCTTCTCTCATACACCCCACCCAGATTTTCAAGACTATTGAGTATTTTTGCCTGACTATCTGCAAGTTGCACGGGCCTGTTATTTACTTTTACTGTTGCCGACAGACCGTCAAAGCCATGAAAAATTACCTGTAGCTGTTTGAAATGAGAGCGGTGTCTTCCCTCTGCAGATTGAAGGGTAATTTGTTTTTTTAAAGGATCAAAAATTATCTGCCTTTTATAGTATTCCCCTTCCTGGTATTGCAGGGTTTCTCCATCGTCTTCGTAATAAGTAAAAACATTTTTCTCCTTCCCGTTAAAAACATGAACGAACAAAGTATCGGCAGGTTTTTCTTTGGTTGACTGTATACCGCTTTGCATGGGTATAATGGCAGATGCTTTTATATATATCGGTAACTGATGTACCGGCACTACTTTCTCCTGTTCCTGTTCTCCCGTTATTTTTTCGCCGGTATATATATTGTACCAATCCCCTTTAGGCAAGTAGATTTTTTTACTGCGTTCTGCACTGGTTACGGGCACTACCATCATATCGCCACCAAATAAAAACTGGTATTGATAGTTGCTATCATATACTTTATCATCAAAAGGATAATTAATGCAGAGGCTCCGGGCAACGGGCATTCCCGTTTGCGAAGCTTCATAAAATGCAGCGTACAAGTAGGGCATCAGCCGGTAGCGAAAACCGATAAATGTTTTTGAAACGGCTTCTATCTCATCGCCATACACCCAGGGTTCGGCAGCAGGTCCGCCACACCCTTTATGATTACGGCAAAAAGGAGAGAACACACCAATCTGCATCCAGCGTACAAATAAATCCCCGGAGCCATTACCAATAAAGCCGCCAATATCATGTCCGCAAAAAGGGATACCTGACAATCCCAACTGGTTATTGAGCAATACACTGCTTAACAGGCCTGCATCATTTGCCGTATTATCGCCGCTCCATACGGCAGCATAACGCTGCACACCTGCAAACCCCGACCGGGTAAGTACAAACGGACGCCTGTTTGCCGTGTTTTGTAAAGCGGCTTCATAACTGCTTCTTGCCATGAGAAAACCATAAAGATTTTTAGCTTCCAGGGCATTTGCTTTTTTGCCTTCAAAATCAAATAGTAAGTTATCGGGCAAATAGCTGCCGCCTATGGCTGGCTCGTTCATATCATTCCAATAACCGTGAATGCCATTGTCCGGCAGCCATTTCATTTTTCCTTTCCACCAGGTTCTTGTTTTCGGATTGGTATAGTCCGGCAGGTAACATTTTACTGGGGAAATTTCTGTTTCAAATAAACTGCCATCAGCATATTTTATAAAGACATCATTTTTCAACCCGTCCACATAGGAATGATAAGCAGAGTCAATAGCCACACCGGGATAAACTGATGCAGTGAGTTCTACCTGCTTTTTTGCGAGGCTGGCTGCCAGCGCAAGCATATCGGGGAAACGCTCCTTATTTACGCGGAAAGGCTGATAATCCTGCTGGTAATCTGCATCCAACACTATGCAATCGAGTGGTATTTGTTTTTGCCTGAAGGTTTCGGCTATCCACTCTACTTTTTGCTGCGGGTAATAACTGCAACGGCTCTGATGATACCCTATTCCCCACAATGGCGGTAACTGTATCCTCCCAGTGAGGGAAGTATAATGCCCTATAATCTTTCCCACAGATTCGTCGTATATAAAAAAGTAATCGGCATCGCCTCCCTCCATATTTACCGAAGTAAAGCCAGGTGTTGACAATCCAAAGTTGAAAAACGATTTGTATGTATTGTTGTAAAAGATACCGTACTGACGCTTATGATGTATGCCTATGTAAAAAGGCACGCTTACATACATAGGTAATCTTGGATCTTCGTATTTGTATGTATCGGTATTGTTAAGCGTAATACCTGTTCCTCTTCTGTCCAGATTGCCCAGGGCTTCACCCATGCCCACAAAACGTTCACCCTCCTGCATTTTTTTATAAATGCTCACTTTATTTCCGATAAATGTGGTACCAAAGGCTTCTCCTGTTACATCCTCGTTCAATATTTCCCCTGCCCGGTTCCTAAATGTAACCCGGAAAGATGGCCGCTTTTCTACTTCTACAAGTATATCTCTTGTAGCCATATAAATAACATCGTCTTTTTCTTCAACAGTTACGTTAACAGGAGTCTCTTTTGCAGTTAAGACATAAGAAAAATCACTCAATACCTTTTCTTTCGAAACCCTTACCCTGATGATATTATTGCTGACAGCGCGTACCTCAAAAAGGGTCATTTCTGTGTTTCCTGATATGCCGCTGCTTAGCCTTTCGTAAGAAATTATTTTACCAGTATTTTTCACCTGCCCCTGTAAAAGCAGGGGACAGGCAAAAAACATCCATACAGTATGTAAAACCAATAGTCTCATCCGGATTATTATTTAATCGCCGGGCTGGTAAAACCTAACTTCTTAAGTCCTTTCTGAATATCCGGTATACCCATAAATAGTTTCCAAAGCAACCCTGTACGGTAATTTTCCAGCATAGTAATAATAGGGCCCTGGTCTATGGCAATATGGCTTTTAGCATACCAGTTGTGATGGATACTGAATCCGTCAATAAAACCATAATCTTTCCACAACTTACCGCCTAGGTCTTCATAAAAATATCGTAATGCCTGCATACTTTCCTTAGGAGTAAAGGGCATGGAGGAAATGGCCGCGGTAGGCTGAATTACGCCAAAATCATTGCTTGGGCTATGCGCTACATATCCTTTATAGCTATCACCAGCAGTAAGACCCCAGCATTTTTCGCTGTACCCTTTATACTTTTTAGGGTTCTCTATACAATAAGCTCGGTTGATTAAAGTATGCGAACGCCCCTGTTCCAAATAATCAATCCCCAGGCTGTCTTTTAAGCCGTTAGGATTAATTCCCTGAAATGTATATTGTTCAAAGAACAATGGACCTCCTTTGTCTTCTCCATAATTGCCTAACGGCAATGTAATACCATAATAACTTTTCCCGTCACGGAAACTGTTACTGCCCGCCCATGAACCATCATACACTTCTTTGGAGATGGCTTTAAACTGGTTAGGCGCTGATGCCGCCATTATGTAGGTGATGAGGCACTCGTTCCAGCCCCAAACAGGGAAATTCATGTCGAACCCGTTATTAGGGCTCCAATGCCAGTAAAGCTTGTTTTGACCATTGGTGAACCAGTTCCAGTTGGCGGCCTCCCACATTTGGTTAACTCTTTTGCGCAGGTATACTTCGCGGGGAGTATTGCCACTGAAGTATTCTCTTGCGCAAAGAAAGCCCATTAAGAGGTAC
>DAOLFI010000152.1:0-7201 GCA_035326385.1 Niabella sp. | reverse complement strand
CATTTAGCAAAGCTGGTGGAAGCCGCGCACTTGATTGATGTAAGGGAGGAAGAGTTTGTGAGCTGATGTGAAATTAACGTGTACCCCCTACGTGTACAGGCACCCTGACCGAAGCGAAGTGGAAGTGTCCGCCCACACCCACCGTCACACTGACCGTAACGAAGTGAAGCGGAAGTGTCTCCCCAATGTGGTACGACCCAACAATTACAGGGATGTTTCGACTGCGCTGCGCTCCGCTCAACATGACGTTCAGAAGAGTCGGATGCGCCTCTCGTGCACCGTCACACCTGACCGGCACAAAAGGAGCAGATTATATAAAACAGGCCTGTATCAAGACAAATCTCAATACAAGCCTGTAAAAATATCAGTTAATCTCAGAAACTATTTAATCCGCAATAGGCAGCCAATTGATTGTTGTGATGGCAGCTTTACCATCAGTTTTAAGGCCCATAGTAGCGGTAGCTGAGGCACCGTCAAACTTGTACACGGCAGACACCTGCGTGTTATTTTCATTTGAATAGATGCCTACATAACCTGTTCCATCCAGTTTAGTGTAATAATAATCACCTGTGGTTAATTGAATACTTGTTGCCGCGGGAGCGCCGGTTACCCATTTAAAAGAACCATCATTTACATTCACTATAGCAAACTTAACACCGCCGCCTAACAATCCGGCTAAATACATCAGCGGATATTGATATGCTTTAGGACACATTGATAATAAGAAATAGCCCTTACCCAAATAGTTTTTCCTCCACACATACTGACCACCCGAAGCCGAGGTAAGATTGATAAAGAAAGTTTTATCATATTCTGTTGTACCGCTTTTTATTTTCATAATACCGGCTGGTGTAACTGTTGAATATTTGCCTGACAGGTCGGGTGTAAGCTTCGTACCAAATGCGTAATAATTACCATCTTCATCTACATCTGTAGCATTATACCAGTAGGCCCCTATAGATCCGGTGCGGCCATCACGTACCACTTTTTCAAGCGTCATTTCGGGATATTTATATATAGCCACATAATTGCTGTCCGGATAAGCAGATCTGAAAGTAAGACCACTTTGTACACTTATAAAAGATGCAAAAACTTTATCATTCACTTTTTTTACATCTGTAAAGAAAGCTTTTTCACCATTGCCAACTAATGCCTCGGCATTTATCTCGCCCTGCGCTACAATTTGTTTTGTTTTCGCATTAATGCGGAACCATTGTGTAAATTGCTCTTCCGGCTGCCATGCATTCTTAAAAGTAAGGATATCATCTCCTACATTTGCAAAACAGGTCATCGTTTCTGTTTGAAAACTACTCGACTTCACCAGTTTTTTTGAAGCATCGAGGCCATATATATCTACAGACCCGGCTGCGGATTGTCCAAACTTAAAGCTGAATAAAGAGCCATTATTTACACTATAGTTAAATGTAGAGCCATCCTGCTCAATACCTGTACCGGTTGTAATTAATGTGCCTGTATCAAGGCTATTGGCCGTATAAATCACGTCCGAACCGGCAAATGCCGACGCACGTCCGGTAATTACAAATACGCCGTCTTTTGGTTTGTCTTCATTATTGGTATTATCAGGTGTGTCATCTTTAGAACATGCACCCAAGAAAAGTAAGGTAATAAGACCTGCTGCGAACAGCTTTTTTTGTTTCATATTTATCCTGTTTATTGTTTAGTAAAAATTATTTGCGAATAAAATATCTGAGCTTAATGTTAAATGAGCGACCCGGTTTTTGCAGGCTGTAATTATCATAGAGCCTTTTATCGGTAATATCTTTACACTCAAACGCGATATTATATTTCCCGTCCTTTAAAGTATAAACCAGGTTCACATCATGCGCCAACTGTTCGGGTATCACACGTTTGGTAGATGCGGCACCTTCATTAGCCCAGTACAGGTAAAACTCATGTACATACAGCAGATTGTAGCCAATGCTTAACCTGTCGGAACCGTTGAGTATTTTGTTAAAGTATAATGTTGCATCAGCATTGCCAAACAGGTATGGAACGTTTGGAATGCGTTCTTTATAAGTGTTACTCGGGATATTCCCTTGCATATCTGTTCTGTATTTTTGCCTGTCCCGAATATTCTGATAGGTTAAGTTCACTCCTGCCGATAATAATTGTTTGAAGGCATATCTTACTTCCGACTCTATTCCAAGATTGGAAACCTTCAGCAGATTTTCCGGATATAGTTTATTGGTATAACCGTTGAAGGTGTAATAGATGTAGTCGTTAACATAAGCATAAACACCTGTTGCCGACACGTATAAACGGTGCATCCCTGATTGATGCGTATAATTAAACCCCAGGTTGAAATTCCTGCTTGATTCGGGCTTTAAGTTCCAGTTACCATCCTTATTTGTTACATCACCAAACAGGTCTTCGCTTTCCGGCAGGCGATAAGTGTTTTCATAGGATAGCTTCCATTGTAGATCAGGAGTTATAAAATAAGTGCCGGCAGCGCCATAGCCAAACCTGTTAATGTTTTTGGTAACCCTATTATATGTCGTATCGCCGGGGCGGGTAAAATCCGTTTCTATTAATGTAGTACGGGCCTGTTGATAGAGATATTTTCCGAATACGCTAATATCCCAGTTGTTGGGATGCTTGTACTGATAACCAAGTCCCGAAATATTTTTATTGGATTGCTGGGGAATGTTATCCAGCATAGCATGCGGAGATACGATATTACTGCCCTTCCTGTCGAAATGGCTGTAAACATTATTAAGCGCAAAAAAATGCCGGTTACTTACCTGGTAGGTAAAAGAAGCAGATGCATTGGCAGTATTATTTTTATATTGATACCATTGGTAAGCACGCTCACCTCCTTTTCCCCTGTAGTTAATAGAATCTCTAAGCCAGTTATAACGGGCGTGCACAGTATCTATGCTCTGCTCTTCGCCAAAATTATAATTGGCATTCAGGGATGCGTTCAGCCCTTTGGTAAACAAATCATTTTTCTTATACACCAGCGCCGGCATTAAAATATTGCCCTTGTTATGCAAGGCCCCGAAGACAGTAGTAAGCCGCGCCCCTGTTTGAATTTCTTTATAATATTTTCCAACCGTGATGCCGGCAAGCAACTGGTCCGCCCATTTTTTATCTACAAAGCCCAATTGCGCAATAGCGGTTTCGTTATGGTATTTATCATGGAAGCGGCGTATAGTAGTATCAGGATAATATTTCCCGGTTCTGATATCGGCGGCATCTACCGTAACCTTATAATTATTATCTGAATAATTCTGGAAGGCGTTTAACCTTACGGTGAATCCATTTTTGGCAGTATAACCGGTATTGATATAACTGCGATGTGTGTTGAAAGAGCCGTAAAAGTAAGACAGGTCTAAGTAATTACGCATGTCCTGGTCAGTAACAATATTCACCGCGCCGCCCAGCGCATCGCTGCCCAGCCACACAGGAATAACGCCTTTATATATCTCTATCCTTTTCGCGAAATTGACAGGAACATTATTGATCTGGAAAGCCGCTCCCAGATAATCTATCGGCACGCCATCTATAAAATACTTGATCCTTTTACCGGAAAATCCGTTGAGCGACAAATCAAAATCGGAGCCAATACCACCGGTCTCACGCAGGCGGGCGCCCGGTACACGGTCTAAAACATGTGCAATATCCAGCGTGGTATTGTGCAGCTTTTGCGCATCTATTGCCGTAACGTTGTATGCCTGCCGGTTGGTGAGTTGTGTGGCAGAATAGCCAAACACCGCCACGCTATCCAGCAAAGCGTTTTCTTTTTGAAGCGTGAAAAAGAATTCATGTTTTTCCTTAGTTACATTGATTTGTGTTTTCAATGCATCATAACCCACGGCTGAAATTTCTAAAGAAAAAGCGCCTTCACCGGAAAACAATAATTCAAACCGGCCATTCGCATCAGTTGATGCCGACAGGTTTTGTTCTGCACAGCGAATAGTGGCAGATGCAACAGGATTGCGACCTTCATCATGCACAAATCCAATAACAGGAATGTGCCCCGATTGTGCCGAAGAACACATGCCAAACAGCATCATTGCTATAATACAGTAAAGTTTTTTTAATTGCATCATACAAACCAGGTCTGCCATAAGCAGGTCATTATTTCATAGGTTAGCATAAAAGAGTATATAAACCTATAAGTAACAACCTATTGTAAAAGAGAATAAGCAAAAATTTATTTTACACTATTATGGCTCAATAAATTCGCTTCCGTAGTGATTACAAATTATTTTTGTGCACGCAAAGGTATTTTTGAAGGGGCCTTAACCTCTTATGAATGTGGAAGTATTAATTATGAAAACGGAAGTATTATGGGATATGAAATAATGGCCGCTGATTTTAGTGATTTTATCTCTTCGGAAGATGAAATCAATACTTCTGCTACCGGCGAAAACACCAATCATATAAAGCTGCACACGCCCAAAGGAAATATACATTATAAGGAAGAAATTTTACAGGGGCCTATTTCCATCCTCGAAGGGCATTATCACATGCAGGATGATGTAACCATCTCCGGCAGGGGCGATGCCGCTTTATTAGAGATCCAGTTTAACCTGTCGGATAACGCTATCGCTTACCAGGGCAAGTCCGGGGCCGAACATGTTACGCCCGCCCGTTCCGGCAATATTGTTTTTCTTTCCGCCGAGGAGAACGAAGCGCGGATATTTTTCCGCAAAGATGTTTCGTATAATACTTTCGATATTCACCTTCCCGTATCGCTGTTAAACCAGTATGCAGGCGAGTCCAGATTGATGGATAACTTCATAACACAAATCGGCAGGGACTCCAGCAGCATGCTTACGCAAAACACTATTTCCATCAGTCCCGCTATTTATAATACGATACAGGATATAAAAACCTGCGCCTACGATGGACTTACGCGCAAAATTTATATGGAGTCCAAAGCCTACGAACTGATTGCCCTGATTTACGAAAATGTCAAAAATCAAAAAAGCGGCACAGAGCTAAGCGCTGCCGACCAGGACAGAATACACCTGGCCGCTTCCATCATCCGCGATAACCTGGCTACTCCCTGTACCATTATCGAGCTGGCGCATAAAGTGGGCGTTAATCAAACCAAGCTCAAAACAGGATTTAAGTCCCTGTTTGGCAAAACCGTTTTCGATTACCTGCAGGACATCCGGATGCACCAGGCCAAAAGATACCTGCTGGACACACAACTATCCGTACAGGAAATAGGGCTATTACTGGGCTACCAGAACACTTCCAATTTCAGTATGGCCTTCAAAAAAATTCATGGGTTTTCGCCTATGAAGTTGCGGAAGAATGAGGGGGCAGCCCTGTAATAAAAGCCGGAAGGTTTTAATATCCTGTATAAAACCGGTCATCGTCCCATTTCGCCGGGTTATTTAAAATATAATTTGCAATGCGGTTGTATTCCGCATCATTGCGGATAATATGTTCATAATAATTTCGTTGCCATACCTGTGTATTTTGGGCAAATCCGTTTTCATACCGGAACCATTTGGTAACGCCAATTTTAAATCCGCGAATAATAGAACCGATGGATTGGGATGGTGAACGAAACGACGTTATCCGTAGGGGCGAATTACCATTCGCCCTATTGTTATCGGTGTGGTCATTTTGGGTCGAATGATCATTCGCCCCTACGGACAACAATTCATTTTTGGGTGAAATAATTTCAATGATCCCATGAACGTGATTGGGCATTACCACATATTCGTGCAATGTGGCCATAGGGAAATGTGCGGGTATATCCTGCCAACATTTTACCGCCACCCTGCCTGCATTGTTTAAAACCATTTCCCCGTTTATTATTTGGCCAAACAGGTGTTCCCTGTTATGCGTGCAGATGGTTATAAAATACAACCCCGCCTGTGCATAATTATATCCTTTCAGGCGGATGGATTTACGGTTGTATTTCATATGGCGATGGTGTTACTATAAATATACAAAATGTGGATGATATATGCTCCTTACGGCTTCTCCCAACTGTTTTAGATAAATTGTAAAAAACGGGTATCATAGCAAAACAACCATTTGAAAAAAATTGTCCTCTAAAAACACAAAGACCAGAACAGTTGCGGAACTATTTTTTAACCCTGCAAAAATTAAAAGAGGTGCAACCAACCGCACAAATCCAACCAATAGTTCTAAATTATTTCGCAACTTTACTGTATGGCAAAAATCAATGTAAAAGACACAGAAATTGTAATATTCAAAAAAGAGCAAGAAGATTATATTTCCTTGACCGACATTGCTAAAATTCGGGATAAGGAAAATCCATCACAAATCATCAGCTTGTGGCTAAGAACCTATATACAATCGAGTATCTTGGTTTGTAGGAAATGCTAAATAACACAAATTTTAAACCCCACATTTATGAGGGGTTTAAAAACGAATCGGCAAAACCTCATTTCTGGATGTCATCTCAAAAATGGATTAATGAAACAAACGCCATAGGAATAATTTCAAAATCGGGACGTTACGGAGGGGGAACCTATGCTCATTCCGACATTGCCTTTAAATTTGCCTCGTGGATTTCGGCAGAATTTGAATTGTATCTTATAAGGGAATTTAAACGGCTAAAAGAGGAAGAACAAAAACAACTCGGTTGGACTGCCAAACGAGAATTCGCAAAGATAAATTTAGCCATTATATTGATTTATAGCAAGGTCAAACTCTGCGGATAAATAGAATTGGATTTACTTAGGCAGCTTCCCTTCGTAATTAAATAATTCCATCATCTTTACTTTAAGAGCTATTGAAAATTTAATTAAAGTAATTACTTCAATATTTTTCTTTCCATTTTCAATCCTGCTAATATCGGAATTGGGAACTCCGGAAGCTACTTCAAGATCAAGCTGAGTAAGGTTTCTGTGCTTTCTTAATTGGCGCAATCTTTTACCAATTGCTATTAGCTCATTATCAATTCGACTTTCCATTAATAAAATGAAGGTCA
Source organism: Niabella sp. (assembly GCA_035326385.1). Classification (GTDB taxonomy): domain Bacteria; phylum Bacteroidota; class Bacteroidia; order Chitinophagales; family Chitinophagaceae; genus Niabella. The sequence continues at coordinate 255 of DAOLFI010000152.1, read as the reverse complement.
AAAAAAATATCAAAATATAATTTGTGTTATAACACAAATTAATTATCTTTGGAATGTCATTATAAATGATACTATTTTCGCGATTACTTCATAAAATCATTTGAAGCATTCGCTTTGAATCTCGAACTGAAAACTGGTAATTTTTAACACACGAGATGATAAGCAGAATAGCTCACGACCTAGGCGTGAGCTCTCTTATCCGTGTGTGGGTATACCAGTACTTCAGTTCGGTAAGTTGAGCGCCACGCCTTTTTT
>DAOLFI010000151.1:0-7207 GCA_035326385.1 Niabella sp. | reverse complement strand
TTTGGATTGAATAACCATATCCAACAAATCATCTCTCCGCCTTAACATGATAGCATTGATGGGCGGGTCTGTACCCTTATTATCATAAATACGGATCAGGCCCTTATCATCATCTATCTCAAACCTCCGTCCGCTGCGGGTACCTATCATTTTTATATTGTTGCCACTTTCAGTAATGCCTGCAGTATTTTTTTCAGTGTACAAAGCACCATTCACAAAAGGCGTTTCCACATTACCATCCCAAAAACCAATCATCACCTCATCGTCTTTCTCCGGCAGGAACCGGAATCCTTTATCCTTCCCTGCATGAGGAACCAGCACGCTTATCCAGGGCGATTTTTCTTCATCAGCCATCCACGGAAATTTTACCTTTACCCTGGCCAGCCCGGCATCATCTTCATTATCAGTAACCACAGCAGGCTGGGCAGTTGCCTTGCATACATAAAACGGATCGGTATAGGGCGGCACCTGCACTTCTTCGGGCACAGCCGTAAAATGGTTCATATAATTGCTGCTGTTTAAAGCAGTGTGCTGTACTTGTGTAAGTATATAATTTTTTCCTCCGTCGTTGGACGTATCTTTTATTTTAATGATCCTGCCCGCGCTTAGTTTCGTTGTGCGGGTATGGCCTGTTACATAAACCGAGGACGCCATAATGGCCTGCTGTTCCAGCTTAAATTTTTCTTTAACCACATCCTGCGTAAAGCCTGAAGGCACAAACATATTACCCAGCGCTTCTTCAATGGCTCCTGACCCGGCTGATTCTGTTACCTTAATGATGTCGTTGCCCGGAGCCTGCTCTTTAGCAGAGGCCTCAATTACAGCGCTTTTAAAAATATCAGTGCTTACCAAACCCTTGGGTAATCTTACGGCCTGGGCTTTGATATTTACATTGCTTACATCCCTTTGCATCACCAGGTCAACAGGATCACCCTCCGGTTTTTTCCCAAACTGAAGGTTTTCGCCATCATAAAACATCCACTCCCCAAACCGGGTGGCCAGCGAGGCGCAAAAAGCAAAAGCACTTTGATGGTACTGTACAATGTAATGGTGCTCAGCTGTATTTTGCGGATTCTTCTTAACATTGTTTTTCAACGCCGAATTCCGGAACACATCATCTATAATAGCATCCAGCTTTTTTTTGTAGAACGAACGATTCCCGGGCATTTCATCAACCTTTCTGAAAGCCCCGCATCCTTCTATATTAAACTCATAAAAATCGTTATCAATCAGCGATGAATTTACTTCCATTATAACACCCTTGAACTGATGGCCCAATGTATCACCATCTTTAAGGTTGATTTCTACCTCTTTGCCCAGCACCTGTTTTTTAAAGCTGATAATAGCATCCAGTGTTGTAGCTTCAGCGCCGGAAGGCCGCATCAAAAATGAAAACTCATTAACGCTTATAAGAGATTCTGTAAGCGACAGGCCGGAAAATATAACGGGGCTGTTTTTATTATAACCCTGAATTATAATTTCGATTGTTGAAAATACTGAGCTTTCAGGCATGTAGAAATATTTAAAGATTCATCGTGGTTCAACAGGCTGCGGTACCGGGTGTAAGTTTTGAATTCAGCATGTAAATTACCGTCCATTCAACAGTGTAAATTTAGAATATAATCATTCCGTACAACATCACTATTTTTAGTGATGTGCCTTGTTAAGAGTTTCATCTAATTTTGGATGAAACTAAATCATGTAATACTTACATACAGTCTAAACTTTAAGTATTCAAAACCATGAGCAGCCTGGCAAATACTTCTATTGTAAAATCATCTTTTCTTGCAGAAGCTGTTTTTGCGTCGCTTGAAGATGCGGGCCATCAGCGTAACCATATTAAGATCACTAATAAAGGAGGATTTAAAAAAGGCTACAGCAACGATGTGGAAACCATGCTTATAGAAACCCGGAACTCCAAAACCAGCTTTGAGCTGCAGCTTAACAGAGACGGCATCTACGACAAGTTACCTGAAGGATTATTTCACCAGACCAAAGGGAACAGCAGGGTCAATTCAGTACAGGATGCTGTTGAGGAGCACAAGCAATTCAAGGAAGAAGAAAAATACGCCAGAAGCTTCTTTGCTCCTCTTGAGCAGGCCCTTTTTCATTATAAAGCTGATGCTGAATCTGCTGAAAGAGCTACTTTATACGATATACAGAACGGAAAACTTAACGAGGCTTTTTACAGGTTCTGGAATATAAGCCCCGACTTACCCCAGGCACTGGCGAACAGGATGCTGCAGCTAATGCCTTATTCAGGAATGATCAAGGGAGACCCTGATTCAACAGCTACGGCTTTGGCTTATGTGCTCAACCGGGAAGTTAGCATAGCATTTTCTGAAGTTAATGAAAGCGGCAGCCTTGATGCCCCGGTATTGAGCCGGCAAACCCTTGGCGTTGATACAGTAACAGGCAATAAACCCAATATAATGAATATTTCCTGGATCTGTACCATTGCCGGCATTCCTGGTAACGAATTATATAAATACGCTGAAAGTAACGAGATACGCGCCGCGATTGACCGGTTTACAGAATTATTTATCCCGATTGACATTGATATCAACTTTGATTTTGTACCGTTAAACGGCCCCGTAGCAGGAACATACGAAAATATATTGGGAACAGGCGCATACCTGTAGTCTCTATTCAAAATGCAACAAAAATGGCTTTAAAATACTTTCTGATTTTTGCCGGGGCCTTTTTAGCTTCTTCTCTGGTAATTATGGCTTTCATAAAACCATTAAGCAGCAGTTTTGGCAATTACGGCAAAAAGCCATGGATATATAATTTTATCGTTTCAATTCTTGCATCGGGCATTGCCTTTGCTACTACTTATATCACTAAAAACCTATTCTTCACTTTCTGGATATTATCGGCCGTTTTTTTATTATTTGGGACGATCATTGTACTGATGATCCATAAAAAGTATTTTAAAATAAGGCACGACAACCGGGGTAAGCAGTTCTTTGCAGAGTTCCTGTACTTTCTTTCTATTATGCTGCTATGCGTTGCTGTATTTTCATCGCTCCAGTACTTTATCAAGGATCAGAACTTCATGCATTTCCCTATGTTATTATGCCTGCTGTTCCTATTAATTCCTTTTTTACTGTTACATACTTTTGATGCGGCTATCTCCATACCTCAGCCTTTGTACACCGGCTGGCAATATCCGATGACTAACCCTATTGAGTTGCCCGATGAGGATGAAAGAGAACGTCTTTATGTGATTGGCTTCGAAATACCTAAAAAAGTAACCGACCGTGAAAGAACCTATTTTACGCTCAAAGCCCCTGAGAATATGAAGCTGGGCGACCTGTTTTATCATTTTATAAATGATTATAACGAAGTACAAAGCGAAACACCAATCCAGTACGTTAACGATGGGGCGGCCTGCGAATGGGTCTTCAGAACCAAACCCAAATGGTACAGCTTTTCAAAATTACTGGCTCCCGATCTTACGATAAGATACAATAAAATAAAAGAGAATACGGTAATTGTCTGCGAAAGGATCACTTAAATAATGCGAAAACAGGAAACCGATCATGAAAAAAACATATCCTCATATCAACTGGACCGATGGAATGAAGCTTAATAAAGACATTTTTATTGCCCAGGATCATGCGCATACTACAGCTCTTTATACCCTCATGTCTACCATGCATTCCCCGGTGAGGTTTGGGATCATACCAGCAGATAACAATTTTAATGTTCAGCTATCTACAGACAACCAGGGCATTTTAAGGGTAAATATTCTCTCGTGCCAGGCTATATCTGTTGGAGGGACATTCATCAATATCCAGGCAACAGAGCACAACGCCCACGCTGATGGCAACCCTGCCCTGTCCATTCCGCTGCCTCCTTCGGCTAATGAACCCCACTGGGTGGTGCTGTCTTTTCAACCTTATGAAGCCATTCCGTTTGGCGATATCAATCCTTCGGAGAACCCACCCCGTTTCCCTTATGTTAAGCCTGCACATACGGTACAACTGGTGCCCCATCATGAGCTCAACCAGTTTACACAAAATCCGTTTGCTTTGGTTATTGGCAAATTAGTCCCTGCAAGCGGCAGTTTAAAAGTGGACAATGATTATCTCCCGCCCTGCCTCTCTGTAAATGCTTCACAGGATCTGCTGGGCCTGCATGCTGAGCTGGATAGTTTTTTAGCTAACCTGGAGCAGGCCTGCTCACAGATTGTACAAAAAATATATAAAAAAAGCCAGCAGAACGAACTGGCTGAGCTGGCACAATTCTGCTGCGACAGACTGATGCTGCATCTGGGAAAAGTTATAACAGATTTTAGGTGGCTTTATATTTACGAGCCACCAGTAAAAATGATTAGCGCTATTGCAGGATTGGCGAGGGTTTTAAAAAACAGCATCGACCTGCGCATCGGATCGGGAAAAGAAGAGCTGATGAATTACCTGAGCGAATGGAGCGAGCTGAACCAGGGCGAGCTGGAATCCCTGCTGAACAAAATGGCAGCATTACGCTACAATCATAATGATATCAATGAGAATATTTCCGATATTATTCAATTTGCTAAAGTTACCGGCAAGTTGTTTAATACTCTCAGCAACCTTGAGTTCATTGGTAAAAGAAAAGAGTCGGGAATTTTTGTTAAAGAAGGCTATATAAACGATACCGGAGATGCTAATGCGCCTAAACCCAAGCGCAGGTTTTTTGGGTAACGTGCAAGTGAGCAATGTAAAGACTTTACAAACTAAATTATTGCAATTAATATGAAACCCTTAAACATACAGGAAAGACAAAAAGCATTTCAGCGGTTCCTGCTATTTTTTATTTTAACAGTGGCTGTTATTGTAACCGCCATATTTTTTGGCGTAAAAATACCGTATGCCGAAAATGAAAAGTTACAGGAGCAATTGAGTATTGTAGATAAGGAGAACCGTTTCAGGGAGGATTTTTCCAGGGCAATGGCTGAAGCCCAGTCTTTACTGGATACGGTAAATATGGATCCTCAAAAATCGGGGTTGCTCGATGGCAGGATCACCCAAAAGATACAGGAGATGGATGCCCTGCTGGCTAAAAATGATGTAACGTCTAAAGGTTTGTATAACCAGGTCATCAGGGCTCTGAACAATGCACAATCTGACAAAAGAGGATTAAGAGCCGCGGGTAATAAAGATTCGGTGGTAGCTATGTATAATGCCCAGATACTTGAGTTAAAGAACTCGCTGGCCAAGTGGCAGGAATCGTACAATCAATTGCAAACACAAAATCTTATCCTCCGGCAAAAATAAAACCGTATGCACTTTTCGCTTTCAAAAAGATGGGGAGGTATTGACTTCAAAGTGTGGCTGTGCTTCATAAGCCTGGCGCTAATATCCATTGGCCTGTTAGCTTATAAAGCTGTAACCTATGCACCCTGTGCGGATTTTAAAATAACCGCAACCGGGAAGCTCACCCATATTGAGGCCCATAATGCCTATACGTTTTATGTAAACGAACAGATCACCTTCTCCACCACGCTCAAAGATAACAGCAGTAATATTGTATGGGACTTTGATGATGGATCTGATAAGAAGGCCGGTATGGCAGCAACGCAGGTGTATACCAGGGAGGGCTACTATCTTGTAAAAGCTCTTGTAAATGGCAGGTGCCTTCAATCTATCAACATCCGCATTACCCAAAGCAATACCGCTATGACCACAGATGCCCCAGCTATCAGCCCTATTGTTTCTGCCGATATCATTGCTGCGGGAGATGAAGCTATATTCAATACCAGCGCTGTGGGCGCCAATTATGAATGGAGCATTGAAGAAATGCCGGAGCAATCTTCACAGGCAGCTAACCCCGCCAAATTTATATTTACAAAAACAGGGAATTTCACCGTGGTCCTGAAAGTTGATAACAATAAAATATATAAAAAAATAATACAGGTTATTGATGCCGCGGCATCGCTGGAACAGGCACCGGCCCTGCCACCTGTTAGCCCTATTGATGTACCTCCTGTTCCACAGGACCCGCTGCCACTTCCTGAGAAAAAACCGCTGGAAGATCCAAAAGATACTGATCCTGTTGAAACCGAAACGCCAAAAGCTGTAAAAAACTGGGATCAGCTGCCTGAACCGGCTATAAAAGCAATGTTGCAGGGAGTAATTGAGGGGAAAAAAAATATTGAAGACTTCAATAATATTTTATGCAATGGCGCTGGTACCAAGGTAATGGCCAATGACCAGCCTACCACCTTTGCCGCTTTGTGTAACGAGTTACAGCAAAAAAAGAACATCATTGTTATTAAAAAGAAACGGAAGATCGAATCATTCCAGGTAGTACGGGATGAAACAAATGGCAACTGCGTTAAAATTATATATGTAAAGTATAAATAAATGGCTTTACCGGAATATCTTAAATTACCGATCAGGTTCGGGGAGTTTTTTGAAAAGAAAAAGCTGCCCAGATGTAATTTACTGGCGTCAGTTTACCGGAACCTCCACCTGCTTATTACTACTGTTCCGGAAGAGAATAAAACAGATGAACATTATGGATCAGGATTCTGGGACAGGGATTACGATATCCATTTACATAATGATGTAAGAAAAGAGCTCATCATCAGCAGTCTTAAAGATCAGATTGCCCGGTACGAAACAAGAATAACAGATGTGGTACTGGATGTTAATGTACGCCTGTCGAACGCTGTTATTAATAATATAGAGGTTCAAAAGAAAAAAATAGAGATCATTGTAAAGGGAAAAACAAAGCGTAACATGGAGCCGTTTACTTTTCAGACCGGCTTTTTTATCAGCCCTTATACGCTGGATTAGAAAGTTGAAAGAGGATAAGATTTTAGTACTTAGTATTTAGACGATAGTACTTACTACGTTAGATAGTAACGAGAAAACAGCATAATGTAAGATGTAAGGTGTACAATGTACGGATATGAAAGATGAAAGCGGAAAGCTAAAGGCTGAAAGCCAAAAGCGAGAGGCCAAGCACACGTTTCTTCTCTCGCAAACTTCCCGACCCCGGACTTTCAGGACTTTCGGACTATCTTACCATCAAACTTAAATAAACTACCCATGGAAGTACAAAGTAGGGAACAGATCAAGGACAGGATGATAAGACTGGCAGCGCAGCACTGGAACCTGGAAGAAAATGAGATAGAGGCCAATTTTGACCCGCTGCTGGTGCTTCTTTTTGATGCTGTTGCCGGCGAAATGGAGTCTTTAGGATACCGTATAAA
>DAOLFI010000956.1:0-1528 GCA_035326385.1 Niabella sp. | reverse complement strand
CGGGATAATACTGGCAGCGCTTTGCCCAGGAATGGTATTTACTTCCAGCATAAACGGTTCACCGGCAGCTTCGTTATAAATAAAGTCAATACGGATAACACCGCGGCAATTAAATACAGCATATACTTTTTTAGCTGCAGCTCTTACTTTATTGGCAATTGCTTCATCTACCCTTGCCGGTGTAATTTCAGTAGATTTCCCCTCGTATTTAGCTTCAAAATCAAAGAACACTTTAGAGGCATCAGCCATTACTTCCGTCATAGGAAGTGTAATGATCTCGCCTCTTGATTTATATACACCAATGGTAAACTCGCGTCCTGCTATCATCTCCTCCACTAATACCTGCCTGTCCTCCTTAAAAGCTTTTTCGATAGCGGGCTGAAGCTCTTCCGGCTGCAAAACCTTGCTCATCCCAATGCTTGAGCCTCCGCTGTTGGGCTTGATAAAAAGAGGCAGTGCCAGTTGCTGTAACAATTCTTCTGCCGGTACCGGAGAATGATCGAATAATAAAACCGATCTGGCCACATTAACACCCGATTTACCTGCTACACCTGTTGCGTAGCTTTTGTTCATAGTAATAGCCGATGTTGCAGCATTACAACCGGTATAAGGGATATTAAGCATATCAAAATAACCCTGCAGCTTTCCATCTTCGCCAGGCGTGCCGTGCAATGCAATAAGCACTGCAGCAAAGGCTGTTTTTTCCCCGTTAATGATTATAGTAAAATCATTTTTATCAACGGCTGACCTGGCTCCATCTTCCGCTTCGTAAAACCAGCCATTTTGAGTAATGTCTATTTTAAATACATTATACTTTTCTTTATCCAGGTTATTTTGAATAGTAGTGGCGCTTTTATAGGAAATAATGGCTTCGCCCGAATAGCCGCCTGTAACAAGTGCAATATTTTTCTTCATAATATAAAAATATGCCACTAAGATTAAAATACTCTAAGTGGCATAAATAAGATTTAGCAAAACGGGTTCCTTTTCAATTCTTGAAAAATTACCAGCGAGAGCAATACAACTGGTTGCAGTATACCGCTATCTGATAATGATTAAAAGAGTTAAGCGTGTAATTTATCTTTTTTAGCCATTAACTCATCCACTGTTTCCTGATACATTTCATCAGGCACACAGCAGTCTACCGGACAAACCGAAGCACATTGAGGCTCTTCGTGAAAACCCTGGCATTCTGTGCATTTGTCGGGTACAATATAGTAAGTATCTACTGCAAGTGGTTCATTCTTAAAGTGTACATCCACCACATTGCCATTCATTAAAGTAAAAGCTCCGTTAACAGAAGTGCCATCAGAAATAGCCCATTCCACTCCACCTTCGTAAATAGCGTTGTTGGGGCATTCCGGTTCGCAGGCACCACAATTGATGCACTCGTCGGTTATCATTATTGCCATGTCAAAATCCTCTTTTTGCTTTTTTTTCAGGAAACAAACTGTGTCCTCGAAAGTTGGCACAAAGGTAAGAAACTGTTTTAAAAATTGCTCGGTTTCCATATAGCCTGTATCGGAAG
>DAOLFI010000955.1:0-1529 GCA_035326385.1 Niabella sp. | reverse complement strand
TTTATCGCACTTGCAAAAACCGGCGGCATACCCAGCAACGGAAGCGGAGACTACGTTATTGCATTTTCTGCAAATGAAACGGTAAGGGTGCCCCATCAGCCAAAGGTTAGCTTATTTACTACTGCCACCCTTTTTAATGATGATATGTCGCCGTTATTTTTGGCTGCAATTGAAGCTACTGAAGAAGCAATTATCAACTCGTTATTTGCTGCCGAAACAATGACCGGTAAAGATGGTAATAAAGTAGAAGCGCTGCCTAAGGAAAAAGTAAAAACAATTTTAAAGAAATACAACAGGTTAAAGCCATGAAATGGTTTTTTGTAAATGACGGTTTGTTTGAAGAGGAAAAGGCGGTGTTAAAAACCGGCGATCTTGCTTTGCAAAGAGGATACGCAGCGTTTGATTATTTCAGACTAAGGAATAATAAGCCTTTGTTTTTGGACGATTATCTGGATCGGTTCTTTAATTCCGCTGCTGAAATGTTTATTACCATGCCCTTAAACAGGGAGCAGGTAAGAAAAGCTATATTTGATTTAATAGAAAAAAATAATCTACCGGACAGTGGATTTCGTATGATTGTAACGGGAGGCTATTCTCCTGATAGTTACACGCCCGTTAAAGGTAATTTTATTATACATCAGGAGCCTTTAAGCATGCCTTCGGAAGAACAGTTTCAGAAAGGTGTAAGAATAGCCACTTTTAACTATTTGCGTGATCTGCCACAGGTAAAATCAACCAACTATTTAATGGGGATATGGCAGCAGAAACGATTGAAAGAAAAGCACCTCGATGATGTATTGTACCATTATGAAGGTATTATCACAGAGTTCCCTCGGGCTAATGTATTTATAATAAACCAGGATAGGGAGTTGCTAACGCCTGCCCGTAATGTATTGGCAGGTATTACACGTAAAAGACTAATAGAGTTGGCATCTGGTATCTTACCTGTAAGAACAACTGATATAACTCTTAATGCGTTGACAAAGGCTTGTGAGGTATTTATGACAAGTACAACAAAACGAATTTTACCGGTTGTGGAAATAGATGGAACCGCCGTAGGCAACGGATGCGTAGGACCTGTAACTGCACAGTTAAATGAACTTTTTATTAAACAGGAGGATGAACGTGTCTTATAGATGAACTTATTCCGCCTTAAATAAAAAACCGGTTTTAAACTCCTCCACAGATTGAATCTTTGTCCGCAAGACTCTTTGACCATGAGGATCGAAAAGCTGCAGGAATAGTTATTTTTTCTTAGCTGTTGCTTTCTTTTTAGCAGCAGTTTTCTTTTTTGCTGTTGCTTTCCCGCCTGCCGAACGGGCAGGTTTAACGGGTTTATCAAAAGCAGTGGGCTCTTCGGCAATGATCATTTTTTTGACATCATCTAAAGAAACTGTGCTTAATTCTTCTGGAGTGTATTTTTCACCGTTCTCTTTCCTGCCTATTTTGATCATTTTTTTGCCAAAACGGATGAAAGGTCCCCAGCGGCCATTTTCCAATGCAATTTTTTCGTCTTCCCATTGCTGAAT
>DAOLFI010000150.1:0-7300 GCA_035326385.1 Niabella sp. | reverse complement strand
TGCGGGTATTATGGTTGCCTGCCCCAGCTGCAGCGGCTTATCGGTACGGATAAGTGCGTTTAGGGCTTTTACATCTTTACTTTCGGGCTGTACTCCGCCATCCCAGTTATCTGCGGTTACACGTTCATTTCCTTCAATGATATTCCCGGCAACATAGGCCCTGCCAAAATTATTTTTATTAGCCTGGTCCCTGCCCGATTCTGGTTTTAAAATGCGATAGCTGATAGGCTGTCCTGCAGGTGTTATTGGCCCCGGTTTATAGTAATTATTAATGAAATTGTAGAACGACATATGATCTCCGCCATCAGCAGTCCGGTTCCACCAGTTAAAAACAACATTATTTACAAAGTTAAAATCACCATACATACCTACCGATGGATTACGGCTGATATTGTTGGCCCAGAGATTTCTCGCGAACATTGTATTCAATCCGCCAATCGTGCTGCCAAACGAATGGTTATAAGTATCCAGCGCTTCAGAAAAAATAGAATTCTGAATCGTAATATTCACCGTGGGAAGCTTTACCTCTTTCCCCCCCCTGTCATACACATGGCGGTACATGCTCATATTTTCATCCAGCCCCCAGCTGGCCGAAACATGATCTATAATAATATTCCCAACACCGTTACCACCCAGCGCATCATCCCTGCGGGTAACTTCTGTGGTACCACGCCTGAAACGCATAAAGCGAATAACAACATCATGCGTATCTATTAAAACTGATTCGCCAGCAATACAAACACCATCGCCCGGCGCGCTTTGTCCAGCAATTGTAACATAAGGCGCACGAATGTTTACCGGTGATTTAAGCCAGATAATACCTGCCACATTGAATACAATGATCCTGGCGCCGCCCTGCTCGCAGGCCCAGCGGAAGCTTCCCGGACCGTCATCATTTAAATTGGTTACTACCAGTACCTTTCCGCCACGTCCTCCAAAGCTGAATTTACCACCACCTTCCGCTCCGGGAAATGCAGGAATTTTAGCCTGAGGTAAGTCTGATGGCTTTGCCGCCCATGGAATAAAGGGCTTGCCCTTCGCGGCTTCAGTTTCTACAATAAGCCTGGCTTCTTCCCAGCGCTGCTCCGATATCTTCCTGTCCTCAGCTCCTGCCGCTTCAGCCGAATCTGCTACTTCTTTCGGAATAACAGGATACTGTGCTGCCACCTTATTACTGCTGCAAAAGAAAGAGCTCATTAAAAGAGCTCCTGCAATAATTTTTTTTACCTGCATATTTATATTTTTAAAGCTGAACAGCATAACTATTTTTTTGTTACCGGTGGTACCACATTGTTCACATTCACCAGGCTGTTCAAATACTCTTCGATATTAGTATAACCGGATCTGTTTTTTGAATAAGCAGCAGCATCCCCGGCATCGTTAGGATTAAGTCCTTTTCTCTTTTCATATTCATCGGGCATACCATCATTATCACTGTCTTTATAAGGTGTACCTTTATACTCAGGATAGCCACCCACCTGGCTCACATCTGTGATAATGCCTATTTTGTACGAATCAATGGGCAAACGGCGATGCTTGAACTGTGTTTCGGGCAGCTTCACACCAGCCAATGCAGCAGCTTTTCCGGTTGTTACTTCTTTTACAATGCGGGTATCTACTGCATCCCGCTTAGGCAAGGTAGCACCTGCATTTGCCAGTACATAGCTTTTTGCCGTTGCTGCGTTTAAAACAGTAAGCTTCGGCATTATCAAAGGTTTGTTTTGGCGCATATAAGCTTCATGCTCTCCGGCTCCATCTTTCTCTTCTATCTGCACGCCGCCGGCCCAGTTATCTGCTGTTATTTTAGGGAAGCCTTCCATTACGTTTCCGTTTACATACGCACGTCCGTACACTTTATAGGAAAGCTTGCTGCGTCCGCTTTCAGGTTTTAAGATACGATGGCCTACATTATTATTTTTGGGAGTTGCAGGTCCCGGCTTAAAATAATTGTTAATGATATTGTATTGTGCGCGATAGTCGCCGCCATCAATAGAGCGATGTACCCAGTTATAAACCACATTATTTACAAAATTAAAAACCCCATTCCAGCCAATAGAAGGATTACGCCCTGCATTATTGGCCCAGAGATTGCGCATAAAGCTGCAGTTTTCACCACCAAGCGTAGAGCCGAAAGCGTGGTTCCAGGTGTCTAATGCTTCACTGAATATGGAATTCTGAATAGTAATATTAACGGTTCCGAACTTGTCTTCAATTTTGCCGGTACTATCATTATACATGTGGCGGTACATACTCATATTTTCATCCAGGCCCCAGGAAGCGCTCACATGATCAATCATAATATTTCCTACCGGGTTTCCTCCAATGGCATCATCTCTACGGCCCACCCATGTTTCACCACGGCGAAAACGCATGTAACGTATAATCACATCATGGGTATTGATCCATACAGATTCTCCAGCAATACAAACGCCATCACCGGGAGCCGACTGACCGGCAATAGTAATATAAGGTGCCCGTATGATCAAAGGAGCTTTAAGCCTTATAATACCTGCTACATTAAATACCACAACCCTTGCGCCGCCCTGCTCACAGGCCCAGCGGAAACTGCCCGGGCCATCATCATTTAAATTAGTAACTACATATACTTTGCCCCCACGACCTCCGGTGACATATTTACCACCCCCTTCTGCTCCGGGAAAAGCCGGTATAGTAGCATGAGGCAACTCATCGTACCTAGAAGCCCAGGGAATATATGGCCTGCCTTCAGTAGCTTCGTTTTTGATGATGGGATAAGCAATGGCCCACATGCTATCTGAATGTTTTGTTGCTGCTTCCATTAACAGCTTTGCTTTTTGCTGATCTTCTTTAGAAACCTGCGGGTATTGGGCTGAAGCAACCGATACTATACCCGCCAGTAAAAAACCTAATACTATCTTTTTATTCATATAAAAATTTAACTGGTCTGATGAATTGTTAGCATAGGATTTGACGCCGGCAGCATACAATACTTTCGCAAAATGTAAAGATTAAACCAATTATTTTTTCGCTGCCTTTATTCTCTCATACCAAGCTTCTCTTTCCTTAGTAAGATCGTATCCCCTGGAGGCAAGATAGTTATTAATACGTCCTTTATATTTTCCGAACCATGCATGCTTGGCATCGCTGGAACCCGCAGCCATAGCATGTTCCCGGGCTTCATACAACGCATCATAAATATATTTTTTCTCCTCTTCTTTTAATGTGGGTATCATATCCAGATGTGCTTTATAAGTAAGAGGCAACACATTATAAGTAAGGCCATTCTTCACTTCCTCTACCTGGCCGGCGCTTAACTCCTCTGCCAGGGATTGAACAAATCCTTTATTAAGTGCAATTCTTTTTTCTTCAGAAAGACTGGTAATTTTAGCAAGCTCAGCATCGGCGGCCGCCTTATCCAGGTTCTGAGCTTTTACTGCTTTTACAGCCGCCTCCTTTTCATCATCTATTGTTTTAATGCCGGCATATTCCTGTGCAATTTTATCGCGAACCCTGTAAAATTTTGCAGAATCTTTTATACCCAAAGGAGCTGCAATTTTGAAGGCACGGCCTTTTACTACTTCCATATAGTCATCATCCTTGATGGACTGAGCCTGTGCATTCAAAGCAAAAGCGATCAATATGAACAGGAAGTAATTTTTTTTTGAAAACATCTGCATAACTGCAATCGATTATTTGTATTTCTCTTGAATATTTATTATTGATTTCAGCGAAGAGTAACCTTTGATGTTCCGAACGCTTTCGGAATCCATACCCCTTTGCCTAATTTTGACCTGACTTCCGATAATTATCGGGCTCATGTCGCTTTAGGCAATAAAGTTAGAGCCTGAAAAAGGGGTTAACAATGCAAGGTTTCGCTAAGGAGATGGAAGATTTTACTGGTTGTTATTTTGTATTATAAAGTCAGAAGCCATCCTCGTAGATTGAGAACGGCTTCTGGCAATTAATATTTACAAAAGAAGTGCCTGATAAGTATTCTGAAAATATTTATTTTAAAGGATCAAATGTTCCCATAGCTCCAAAAAGGTCCTGCCATCCCTGAGTTTGTTGTAAGTATGGGGATCCAGTTAAAATATTTTGATGCAACCCAAAAAAGTAATACTCATTATACCATTTAAAGGTAAAATTAGCCGGGCTCGTTGGCTCTACATTATCCCTCTCTATTATCTCAAATACATTATCATACAGATAATCCAAATATTGATCCATATTGCTGATTCCGGCCGGAAATGTTGCGGGCTCTCTCATTACAACAGGTGCAGTTCCATTTGAACCTGCTTTCAGCGGATCAACTCCGTTGGTATTATTAGCATACTTTGTTCCATCCAGGTTTTTAACGTAAACCCAAATACCTTTTCTTCTTGTACCGTTCAAAGGTGTTTGCTTTAACCGCGTACAAGTACCAAAATCATCATTAAAAAGCATCCATCTCCTTAAGTCCCAAAATCTTTTATTCTCAAATGCAAACTCAATTCTCCTCTCATCAATAACAGCACCAAAGAGATCATCTCTATTTCCTGCCACGCTGCTTAAGCCATAAGCACCATCTATATTCTCAATACCTGCTCTTTGCCTGATTAACTTCAGATAGTCTAATCCTTCTGTTAAACGATCAGCTCCAATAGCGGATTCTGCAAGATTCATAATAACTTCTGCAAAACGAAGTTCTATATAATCAGTACCACTATATTCAAAACTGCCCACAGCATTACTTGCTGAAGGACTGGTAGCCTTACGTACGTACATGCCAGTCAGATTTGCACCGGCTGTCTCTGTAGTTCTGTTTGGAGTTGCAGCATTAGCTGCATTATGCCATGTATAAGTCCACTGTCTAAAATTTGCATTCCCCTGGTAAGGCCAGGTAGCTCCATTATAAACGATGGTTTTGTAAAATCTCGGATCTCTATTCTTATAAAATTTTTTTGGATCGTAAGTGTAAGTACCGGTCTCACTAATTTTTTTACCATCTTTCATCGGAAACAAATCTAATACCTGTTTCGTTGGACTAATAGATCCTCCACCTAATAATTCTTTTGACCGTGCGGCTTGTTCCCATCCATTATTTCTTTGTGTTTGATCCGTGGTTACATTATTAAATCCATATACTATAACAGCTTCAGGATTATTTTCCTGCTGGAACCACATGTTTTCCCAAGCCGTTCCATTAGTAAAGCCTCCATTGGAAAACAAAGTGAACCCATTAGATTCTAACAGTGTTTTTGCTGCCATATTAGCATCGTAAGCTTGTTGCCAACGGACTTTATCATCATTTCTATTAAACAAAGGACTCGCCCATGTTAACAGAACCCTCCCTTTCATTGCAGCCGCACCACCACTAGTTATTCTTCCCCAACCTGCAGCCGGCCATTTCCCAGGCAATAGCTCTATCGCCTTATCCAGATCAGCAATAATCTGGGCCAGTGTTTCGGTTGAAGAACTTCTTGGAACCTGTAAACTTTCACTTTCTCCACCGGCAGTTATAGGATTTTGTGGTTCAAGAACCAAAGGAACACCTCCATATAATTTTAATAATTCAAAATATTGAAATCCCCGCCAATAATGCATCTCTCCTCTAAGGGTTTTTGTTTGTTCCGGTGTTAGTCCATGTTTGTCTATTTCTGCTAAAAATATATTAATCTGCTTTAAACGTGTCCATACATTATTAGAAATACTGCTACTCATTCTTTGACCGAAATATTCATTTGCATGACCCTGATTGATTGCAATTGCAGGCCATTCCCTGGCAAAATTTGACGCACTAGTGCTTGCAATTTCATCTGTTGTTCTGGCATAATGGTCATTATATGCTCCATTGGCAGCCTGCTGATAGTTAATCATTGAAATATTATTATCAGGAGGCAAAAATAATCTGTAAATGTAATCAACATAAGCCTGAGCTAACTCCTGACTTTCAAATGCCTGTTCATTTATACCGGTCCAGTCCTTCTTTTCTTCCAGGAATTTTTTTGTACAAGCGGTAGAAAATATTGTAACAATAAATAATACCGAGTAAATATATTTTTTCATTATACTCTTTTTAATTTTAGAAAGATACATTTAAGCCAATAGAGTAGGTTCTAAGTATAGGATAAGTATCCCACGCATTGTCAGCATCCCTATAAGTATATGGGTTATAAAAATTAATTGGATTAAGAACTGTAAATACTATTCTTGCACTATTGACATTTGCTTTATTTACAATATGTTTAGGAATAGAGTAATTTAAATTAACATTCCTGATACGCATTCTAAATGCATTAACCTTCCAAAAGTTTGAAGTAGGGGCAAGATTAATGGCATTAAAATATGGATTTGGATATTTACCGTTCGGATTTAATTCAGGGTCATATACATCTGCCCAGTATGCTACACCATTCTGATAAAGATTATCTATGTTCCTTTCCAAAACAGTTCTGCCATCCATTTCTGACCAGCCGCCCCACGAACCTGTAATGACAGATTCAAAATTGAGTCCTTTATAACCGAATCTCAAAGTACTACCAAATCCCCAATGGTTTGATGATTTACTTGCAAGTAAAATCTGATCATTATTATCAATAATACCATCAGGATCTGCAAAAGTACCGTCTGCCCGTAATGAACCTCTAACATCCCGATAGTAAAAAGTACCGGGCCTTAACTGATCAACAGGAGTACCGAACACAGAAGTAATATTATACTGGCTTACATAGGCATCAATTTCTTCCTGATTTTTAAACATTCCCATATAATCATATCCCCACTTTCCAATATCTCCGGAAACACCAGGACGTGAATTCCATGGATATAACAAATCTGCATCATTATAATCTCCCTGAATTATTTTGTTTTCATACCACGACAGCCTGGTACTGATTCCATAGGTAATATCGCTTCCAATATTATCTTGCCATGAAAGTCCTAATTCAAGCCCAAAATAGTTACTCTTTCCATAATTTTCAGGAGCAACACTTCCTCCAACAGTAACCGGTACCGAAGCAACACGATTAACTAATATATTAGTTGCCTTATTATAAAAGCCCTCTATTGTAGTGCTTAACCTATTATTCAGAAATCTGGCATCTATACCAATATTTTGTTTAAAATCATCGCTCCAAGTAGCATTTCTGTTTGGTGAAGCTTCCATTTTTAGACCAATACCAGCAACAGGATTTCCGGGACCGAATACACCTCCCTGACCATTCTGGAAAGTATATCTTTGACGCCAAAGCCATATTCTGGTATCATCACTACCCAGTAACCCTACAGAATATCTTAACTTTAGGAAATCCACAACATCCGATTTAAAAAAGCTTTCTTTTGA
>DAOLFI010000149.1:0-7313 GCA_035326385.1 Niabella sp. | reverse complement strand
CCAATGATTTAGCTGCAGGGTCCGATTGTAACAGAGCTTCCGCATCTTTTAAAAGAAAGCTGTAAATAGAGGGAAGCACTTCGAAATAGCTTTCGGTAATGGCTTTCACACGCTCGTCTTCCTGTATCACATCGCGCAGCAGATGTGCAAATTTATCTTTAAGGGATACAAACTGGTCTCTCAGTTGCGCTTCGCATTTATGGTCAATATCGTTGGGAAGAAAAAGCAGTGTATATAGCTCATCAATAAAACCTTCCACCGCGCCCTTATCAGGAAAGCCTGAAAAACACCTGGAATTACGCTCAAAAAGTGACTTTATAAAATCTTCACTCATGCTTTATCCTATTAAAATGGTGGACAAAGGTAACTGATATACTCGGAAATGTAGCGCCTAAAAAAAATATTTTAAAGTTTGAGAGACAAGTACTATGTTTGCAGTGTACTACTAAAATAGTACACTAAATCACTAAATATGATTGATATTAAAAACCTTCATTTTTCCTACAAAAAGAAAAAAAAGTTTAACGGTCTCAGTCTTTCTTTTGCTCCCGGGCATATTTACGGGTTGCTTGGAAAAAACGGAACCGGGAAATCAACACAGCTAAAAAATATCATCGGCTCTTTGTTCCCTAACGAAGGCAGCATTAACGCATTGGGGTTTGTGCCGGGTAAAAGGCAACCGGCGTTCTTGCAGGATGTATTTATTGTGCCGGAAGAGTTTTATTTACCCGATGTACCCATTAAAGAGTTTTTAAACAGCAATGCATCGTTCTACCCCAAATTCAACAGGCAGCAGTTTGAGACTTATTTACAGGAGTTTGATATACCAATGGGCAACCGCCTCCAGCAAATGAGCTATGGGCAAAAAAAGAAAGTGCTCATCAGCTTTGCTTTGGCATGTAACACTTCTATACTGCTGATGGATGAACCATCCAACGGGTTAGACATTATGAGCAAAAGTCAGTTCAGGAAAGTGATCGCAGGCGCTATTGATGAAAATAAATGTATCATCATCAGCACCCACCAAGTGAAGGACCTGGAAAGCCTGATAGACCGTATTACCATTATTGATGAAGGAAAAATTCTGTTCGATCAGAACATTGATAGCATTAGCGCCGCACTGTCTTTTAAAATATCTTTTGATGATGAAGAAACCAGGGCTGCGTTTTATAAAGAAGAATCGCTGAAGGGTAATGCCATCATTACCACTAATACTTCGGACGGGGAAGGTAAAATAGATCTTGAAATGCTATACAAAGCTGTTGTTACCAATGGCGACGCACTAAATAAGGTTTTCACGAAATCAGCTAATCAGTAAACTAATTCTTATGAGCAATTTTAGTTTTAAAAGAACCGGGCAATTAATAAAAAAGCAATGGGTTGAAAACCGCAGGTTATACAGTATGTCTGTATTGGCATTGACAGGAATTTTAGGTGTTACTTTTGTTTTATGGTTAAGTATGTCTGGTACCGGCTATAATGAAGAGTCAACATATATATTTGGCCTGATTGGCCTGTTTATTACAGGGGCCATTTTTGCAAGTACTACGTACAATATGCTTAATGCAAAAGATACGGGTATTTACTGGATCAGTTTCCCCGCCAGCCATCTGGAAAAGTTCCTGGTTACCTTATTTTTCAATGTGGTGGTCTTTACCGTGGTATATACAGTCTTATTTTTTGTATTGAAGTTTATCAGCGAAATCTATATTAACTATCTTATTGAAAATGGTCAGCGATTATATTCGTACAGGAGGGTAGACTGGTCTCGCAACGAAGGATTTACCGAAGCGGTTCCTGTATTCTGCTATGCTTTTTTTGTTGTTCAGGCAGCGTTCCTGCTGGGTTCAGTTTCCTTTAAAAGGTTTTCTTTTATTATTACTACCATAGTTATTATCGGGACCCTTTTCCTTCTTGGCTGGTACACTTTCAAAATAGGGAAAATAACTTTTGGCGATGAATATAATTTTAATCCATTCAGGCTTCATTCCCATTACGAAAATGGCGCTTACAAAGAGTATCAGCTTAATACCTCTTTAAAAACATTTATAGAGCTGTTCCTGAAGTTTTTACTGGCGCCGTTTTTATGGCTTGTTACATGGTTTAAGCTTAAGGAAAAGCAGCTGTAATTATTTAACATAAAGAAACGAAATTATTTATGCAATTCAATAATAATGCACAGGCTATTTATTTACAGATAGCAGATTATGTGTGCGAAAAAGTACTTTTAAAAGAATGGCCTCCGGATGCAAAAATACCCAGCGTACGGGAACTGGCTATGCAATTGGAGGTAAATCCTAATACCGTTGCCCGTTCTTATGATTTTTTAAAGCAGCAGGATATCATTTATGATAAACGGGGCATTGGTTATTTTATAACGGCAGAAGGTATTAAGAATGCATCGGAATACCGGAAGCAGGAGTTTCTTGAAAAAGAACTACCCCAGTTCTTCAGAAATATGTACCTGCTGGGTATAGAGCCCGATGACCTGAAAACGAAATACGAGAAATTTAAAAAGCAATACGTTTAAAAAATTTACTAATGAAACGTGCATTATAAAATTTTCATTTTTATGACACAAGAGAATGAAAATTTTATACATGGTAAGTTCCATTCGACCGAATTAAACAACAAAAAATTTACTAATGAAAACCAGCAACAAGCTATTAATACTCTTATTGGTATTGCTATTTTTAATTCCACTGATGACCGTAATGGGATTTAAAGCAGCTATAAAAAACAATCAATATGTGGTGAAAAATACCTACGGAAATAATGTCTCGGATTTTAAAGATCTCAGGTCTTTTAAGGTTATAAAAATGGATGGAGATTCGCGGGATAAGTTACTGAAATGTAATATCCGGTATGGTGACAAATATGGATATAAATTTAATAATTATGATCCGCAGCGACTTGAAGAAGGACGGTCAGATAGCTGTAATGTTAGTATAGCAGGAGATACCCTGGTTATCAGCTACAGGGTCAGGGCAAATGAAGCGCTGAAAGCAAACAATTACTATTATGGTGTTGAAGTTGAGATTACTATTCCTGAAACGATGCCCATAGTTGCCAGTGCTGCCATGGTAAATATAGATAGCAGTGCAGCGCGTTTCAGTAATTTAAACTTTTCGCTTACAGGCAATACTTTATTGAACATAGTAAATGCAGATTCCCGCCGGGCAGAAAATTCAGATATCCGCAAAGCAGTGTTTCCTGAAATAGTAATTGATGCGACCTCTTCACAAATTGACCTGAATGAAAACAGCGCTGTCAAGAAGCTGCAGGTCAGCTTAAAAGAGCAATCCAGGCTTAATATCAATGAAAAGACTGCGGTAGATACAGTAAGCGGAAGCATTTCTGATGAGTCTGTTATCAACGCGCCTTATAACCTTGTTAAAAAACTTAAACAGTAAGGTGGCTTTTATTTTGGTGTTATCTTAGCTGAAACTTTTTAGCTATGATACAGCCGTCCACTTTACAATTCTTAAAAAACCTTAAGCTCAATAATTACAAACCCTGGTTCGATGAAAACCGTAAAGCTTATGAAACGGCTAAGCAGGATTTTGCTGCGTTTGTTGATAAGCTGATCGGGCTGTTTGGTAAAAAAGACCCATCGATAGCGCATTTGAAAGCGAAAGATTGTATGTTCCGGATCAACCGCGACATTCGCTTTTCAAAAGATAAAACACCCTACAAAACTAATTTCGGCGCGTTTATTAATAGTGAAGGTAAAAAGTCGATGACTGCGGGATATTATCTTCATATTGCTCCCGGAGAGAGTTTTACCGGCGGCGGTATGTGGATGCCCCCGGCCGATATGCTGGCTAAAATACGCCAGGAGATAGATTATAACCTGGCAGATTTTAAAAAGATCATCAACGCTAAAAAATTCAAAACAATTTACGGTGGACTTTCTGTTGAAGAGGGTCAATTATTAAGACGTGTGCCCAAAGGTTATGAGCCTGATAATCCCGCTGCAGAATATTTAAAGCATAAAAGCTTTATTGGTGTACTAAACATTAACAATGCTGAGCTAACAGACAACTCGTTAACTGCAAAAATTGTGAATGCATTTGAAACCCTGCAGCCGCTCAATATATTTCTGAATAATGCGTTGCAATAATACTGTGTCTGATCGTCCCGGTCTGATACAGGTATATACAGCAAGCTCCTGCGTGCAGAGACCCGCCTGAGAAGAAGCCTGAAAGGCTAACACTATTATAAAATAAAGATAACCACGATAAAAACTCCGTAAGGAGTGATAGAAGCCTGCAAATTCAGGTGGGTGTGTTCTTATAAACTTAACCTACATTAATTGCTGTTGCAACAATGAATATTAGTTTTGCACTATTAAACAACAAAAAATAAATTCTTATGGCAATCTGGACAATAGACGCAATGCACTCCGAGATCGGGTTTAAAGTAAAGCACCTGGTAATTTCAACCGTTTCAGGAAAGTTTAAAACTTTTGAAGGAACGGTACAATCAGAAAAAGATGATTTCACTGATGCTGCAATCTCTTTCAGCGCTGATGTAGACAGTATAGATACCGGTGTTGAGCAGAGAGACCAGCATTTAAGATCTGCCGATTTCTTTGAAGCTGAAAAGTATCCCAAGCTCACTTTTGAATCAACAGAAATAGTGAAAGATGGGGATGACTATAAACTAACCGGAAACCTTACATTGAAGGGTATAACTAAACCAGTAACGCTGAATGTGGAATTGGGCGGTGTAGGTCCTAATATGTATGGTCAGACTGTTGCCGGTTTTGAAATAAGCGGGAAGATCAATCGTAAGGAGTTTGGCCTTACCTGGGGTGCTGTTACTGAAGCCGGTGGTGTTGTGGTGAGCGATG
This sequence comes from Niabella sp., assembly GCA_035326385.1. Classification (GTDB taxonomy): domain Bacteria; phylum Bacteroidota; class Bacteroidia; order Chitinophagales; family Chitinophagaceae; genus Niabella. The sequence continues at coordinate 2,458 of DAOLFI010000149.1, read as the reverse complement.
ATGTGAAGCTGACAGCAAACTTGGAGCTGGTAAAAGAAGGATAATATATACTTTATAGTATTAAAGAGAGGTTGTTGTAAAGCAGCCTCTTTTTTATTAGGGCCTATCTTTTTTGAAGACCCAATGTTTCCCGCTGGCGGGAGGGTGGAAGATCTACGTTGCAGTTTTTAAGGAGTTTGTCTTTGGCAGAAGAAGTAAGCCCCCTTCCTTTGGAGGCAGGATGGAAGAGAGATTTTCCCGGGTGCGACAATATGGAGTTGTACCCTCGTTCATCCTGCATATGCGTTCGCTATACTATCTTCGCAATAGCAGGTCTGACCGGAACGGTCAGGCCTTGTACATACAATGAAATATTTTTCCATCAAAGAAAATTCCTTTATTGCTAAGCTTGCTGCACGTAAATTACGCAGCAAAAACGTAGCTATCGTTTTTGGTAGCTGTATTCATTTGTATGGAGTGCCGAAAACCGATTTTTTATCCAATATACACTGGCTGCGGCACGAGCTAAAGCATATTGAGCAATATGAACGGCTGGGCTTTTTGCGTTTCATTTTTATATACCTCTGGCAAACTATAAGGATGGGATATTACAGGTGTGGACTGGAGTGTGAAGCACGGGAGGCAGAGCATGACGAGGAGATCATAAAGCGGTTCCGGCTGAGAGAGCAGCGATAAAATATAGCAAATAATTTCGCCGTATCAAACATTCATTGTAATTTTTCGCTCTATTTCAAATACTAAAAAATGAAAAAATTATTCCTGTTTTTTTCTGTTGCAGCTGCGTTGCTGTTTTCCTGTACCTCTCAAAAAGCAGTGGTGAGCAATCAAACGCCTTTTATGAACAAAGTAATTGCCCACCGTGGCGCATTTAAAAATACCGGTGCTCCTGAAAACTCTATAGCTTCACTGAAAGCGGCCATAGCAATGGGCTGCGGCGGAACCGAGTTTGATATACACATGACAAGTGATGAAGTTTTAGTAGTGAATCATGACGATAAGTTTTTGGGTATGGAGATAGAAACAAATACTTATCAGAACCTGCTTGCTAAAACATTACCCAATGGCGAAAAAATACCTACGCTGGAAGCTTATCTTAAAGCAGGATATGCACAACACAAAACAAAAATGATCGCAGAAATAAAAACTTCCAAGATCAGCAAAGAGCGCTCTTTAAGTCTTGCGAAGAAAGTAGTGGATATGGTAAAGCAATTGAACGGTCAGGCTCAAACTGTTTATATAGCTTTTGATTATGACGTTTGTAAAAAGATACGAGAGATTGATCCGTCTGCGCCGGTGCAATATTTAAGCGGAGATGTTTCCGCGGAAAAGCTGAAAGCTGATAAGCTGGATGCCGATTATCATTATAATGTTTTTCAAAAAGATAAAAACTGGATCGCGGGTGCTAAAAAGCTGGGGGTTTTAACCAATGCCTGGACGGTGAATGATGAAAAAATAATGGATGATCTTTTAGCACAAGGTATTGATTTTATCACCACTAATGAGCCGGAGCTGCTGTTAAAGAAACTAAGTAAATAAAAAGCACTATGAGAACAGATAACAAACTTTTCATTTTAAGCAACGGGCGTGTTGCCGCTATTGATAAAAAATCAGGAGATATTGTCTGGGAAGTAAAGCTTCGCGAGTATGTAAAAGGAGCCTCTCTGAGCTATGTGGTAGGTCAAATTGTACTGGAAGGTGATAAGCTGGTTGTAGCGGTCTCTGGTATCTTGCTTTGCCTGAGCGCCAAAGATGGCTCACTTATCTGGAAAAATGAATTGAAAGGATGGGGCTATGCGTTTGTAAGTATTGCCAATGCAGGTGCAGGCGATGCGGCCCTGGACCAGGCCAATGCCGCAGCTATAGCGGCGGCTGCAACCATCGCAGCAGCCACTTAACTTAAAAACTGGCTATTCGGCTATTCGAGGCGAGAGCGCCTCGAATCCCTATATCCTGAAACCTAATCCCAGCTCCGCTTGCAGCGGGCGGCTCTTCTTATAAACGTCTTCATGGGCTCCGTCTTTTTTGTAGAGCGAACTGAATATTTTTTGTGCGCCGAGCCTTGCATAAAATCTACTGCTTATATCGTAATGTATGCCTAATGCTGCGCCAACAAGCAGTTTACTGGCATCACCTTTTCCATCGCGTACTACCGATAAGTATTGTTTTTCGTCCTGTACTGTTTGCCAGCTTACCATATTAATATATTTTTTACTGATCAGGTAGCTTAATTCAGGGCCGGCAGTTATAGTAAACCTGTTCCATTTTTTAGAAATATTTGCCAGCTTTGTGGTGAGGTATAAAATCCTCACATCTCCCATTTTATTTAGTGCGCTGTTCAGAGCAGGATTCGTGGTAGTAATTTCAAAAGCCGGAGTTTCATAACTGTAAGCTACCTGGTTAACGCCTAACGATGCACTGATGCCCCAATTGTTTTGCAGCTTGCGTTCTATTTGCACAT
>DAOLFI010000148.1:0-7344 GCA_035326385.1 Niabella sp. | reverse complement strand
GAAAGGAAAGGGCGGCTCTGTTGTGCTGACCGATGGTACCGAAATAGAGGTTTCTACAAGACGCAAAGATGATTTCCTGGAAAGAATGAGCCGGATGTAACCCTGCTCTCATGCAGGTGAGGGAAACCTGTGCAGGAAAGAGATGGAGATAGAACTGTAGCCAGATGTTAAATGAACAATAGACGTTAGACTCTAATACTTAGTATTTAGACAATAGAAACACTCCTCTCACGCAGGTCTGCAGACCTGTGTGCCAATGTTACTTGTCCTGGCTTAGTTCATTTGCAAAATGGAAATGGGTTTTTAAAATAGCCAGATAACAGGTATGCACAGTGCGCAAAGAAGATGGCTGTTGCAGAAAGCCAAAAGCAGAAGGCCTAAAGCTTTTAATGTAAGAGGTATGATAACAGGCTCCACTACCTACTCTCTCTCGCTACTTCCCACTTGCCTGCATGCCTGTGTTACTTCATTCCTGGGTTTGGTACACATTAACAATAAGAATGGCTTAAAATAATATAATTTCGCTACCTGTATAAACCCTTTAAAAAGAAAAACATGAAGCAATTATTTACACTATCCGCTATCTTATTAGTATTAACCCTTTTTTGTACAGTTGCAAAAGCCCAGAACGAAAAACGCTACAGCATTGAAATGACATTTACTCATAAAGGAAAAATAATCATAACGCCCCTTGCATCGGCCAGCTATAGCCTGAACAGGGATGTATATGATTCGGATAGCCTGTACCCCTCTAAGAAATATATTTATTATTCTGTAGTACCCCTTAAACTGGATAAGGACCTGCTATCTGCCATTAAAGATAAAAAAGCAAGTTACGACATACAGATAACCATGACGGACACGTACGGCAAAGAACCTAAAAAAGAAACCCTGTTGAAAAAAGCATCCGTATCAGCCATTTCAGAATCTTACTCACCGTATAATTACGATTACGCCGGATCTGTTAATCTGAGCTTAATGGCCGAGTCTATAGTTATTGAAGGAGTTGAGATAGAACCGTAGCCAGACGTTAGATATTAGATTTTAGTACTGAGTATTTAGACTTTAGTTGACAGATGACAGTTGACAGGGCCCCTCTAACTACTCCCTACCTCCTACTCACTCCCCCTACTCCATCTTCTCTTCCAGGTGGGCCAGCTTACCATCTGCTGTCACACCTTCTATCACTACCCTGAAGGCATCAGTAACGTCATTGTTATAAAAGGTGATCACAGCCTGTCTGGTACGCGGATCAACAGATACATTAGGGTTCCAGTACAGAGTTGTTCTCACATCCCTGTCGGCACCGGGTGCCGGCGCTGTTGCCAGGTACTTTGGCGAATAAAACTCGCGTATACCGGTATATCCTTCTATCCTGCCGCTGGGTATGCCCGCCCCGGGATCGCGCTTAGCATCTTCGCCCCTGCGCGTATAAATAGCAATAGCCCCGTTGCCACCATTAAAACCACCCATAAACGGAGGTCTGAAAGCTTTGATATACGCTACATCATTCACATTAATGCCCGAAACCATATTCACATCAGTAGGCATTTCGTCAACATATATCTGGGGCGCCCCGCCCCGCCAGCTTAAAGAAGCACCCGAGCCCTGGCCGTTAATCTGCAAACCTGCCACCTTCCCCTGCAGGAACATAAAGATATCGCCTGTTTTTCCAAACGGATCATTTAAAACATCTATCAGGATCGCATCTCCGCCGCTAAACAAACCAGAGGCATACTTTTCATCCAGCTGCTCTACAGCTGTTTTCGTTTTAGCTTTTACTATAACAGCCTCCAGCTCCTTATATTTAGTTTTTTGTATATAATCGCTCTGTTCCATTGCCAGCTGTAAGTGCCGCCAGGTCCCGGTAGTATCAGGCCACAACAGGTTATTATAACCTTTGCCTGCCGGAGGCGTACGCAATTTATTGGGAACAAACTGTATGGTTGCACCACTGAGGTTTTTATCCTGGAACTGGTAATATACCTGTGCTGTGTCAAACAAAATAACTGAAGGGTCATTGAATGTACCATCTCGTTGTACAGGCACCAGCAACATTTTATTTTGCTGGTCCTTTTGTGTTACGATCATCATAGCAGCAGCACCATCTCCTATCAAACCAGGCATAATGCCCTGTACTGTTCCGGAAAGCGATATATAGGAGGTATCCCTTGGATAATTGATCTTAGGAAGCGTACCTGATACTATTTGCTGCCAGCTGATCCTGCGCCAGCCATTGGTAAGCATTACTAAGTCCAGGTGTTGTTGCTTTATTTCAGCAGTATCAGTAAAATAGTAAGCCGCATTATGCACTTTTCCTTTTAAATCGCTGGTAAGCATTAAAGTGGATAAAATATTATCACTGCTATCCGCATTAATGCTCATATCCGTAACAGACACTGATAATGAAGCGCCTGCATTTTCGGGAAGGGTAATTTTAACTTCATTGCGGGCACGATAGCTTAACCCCCAGCGCTGCACTTCCATTTCGGGCGCAATCATAAAAGGGGCATTGTTATCAATATAAGTAATACGTTCAGCCAGTGGCTTCCAGCTCTTATCAAACAAAGTAATGGTTAAAACACCATAAGGGAGATTGCCTGTAGGTACTATGCCTGTAATATCTCCTTTTACAGATTTGGCAATAGTGAATACAGGATGCTGAAACATACTGCCTATAAGATATACGCTATCTGAGGCCGCTGCAAGATCGGGGGAAAGACTTACACGAAACTCCCGCCTGCCCGGTAACACTTTTACCTGGAGATTTGCCCCGCTGTTTTTTACTGCCGGCAGACTGGTGGTGTACTCTTTATTCTGATCGTCCTTCCACTTAGCAGTAAAATCAGCACCAGGCGCGGGGTTCAGCCATATAAAGCCCATCCCGTCATGCTGTACGCGCAGGCTGTCTGCTACTTTCCCGTTACTGCTCAAAACAACACCTTTGATCTTAACGGGCCGTCCCCATTGATCTGTAGCCTTAAATGCTACTTTATTAGGGAAATTGGCTAGCAGGTCGCCGCTTTCAGGAAAAAACTCCAGCACAGGTTTTATTACAGTTTTCTCAGGTGATTTCAGAGAGTCCTTATTCAATATCTGGATAGCTTTTTTATATAAAAAAGAAGAATCGAAATTGAGCATCCACCTGGTATAGGCTTTCACCGCAATATACCTGCCTTTAAAATCTGCAGGTATATCAAACTGCCCGTTGGTAACGCCGTCTACCAAAGGGGCTACAGTATGCTGCAATATCTGTCCTTTATCGTCTATCCAGTCTATATAAAAGTTTTTGCTTTCCAGTGCAGGAGCCACTTCGTTCAGAACATAGGCTTTAAACCAGATAGTTTCACCGGGAAAATAGGAAGACTTGTCATAATGCAGGTAGGCCCGTTCAGGACTGAATTTTGCTGCATAATCTTCAAGTTTCTGAGCTACAGGTTGTGCCCCGGCCCGGCCGGACAAAAAGCGCAGCAACAAAAATACAGACAGGTACCGGCATATATAAACACTATATTTCATTTGTTCAGGTTCAGTTTGCAGGATCAGGAAAATTAAACCCCGAAGGGCTTACAAAAAAATGTTTCTTTAATATTAACAGCAATTTTATGAATTTTTTAGCCATCCTGCCTGACAAATTCTCCATTTCTGGTAAGGTGTATGAAGCGTCCTTGGCTCATATTCTTATTTTATTGTATTACAGGCGATGGATAAACACGAAAAAATAGAAATTTGTCATACATCCTGCGCAAGAAAGGGCTTCGTTAAGAACCTCATAGGCTTTATATTTGCCCCGATTGAGAATCTGGCGAATTATTTGCACAAAATAATCTGTTTATAATAAAACTTATCATTATGAAGCGGTTGTTACTCTTTTCTTTTATGTTTTCTGCCACCACCATTTTTGCCCAGGTGGATAGTTTGAGCCACGAAATGAACCTCCGGGATAAGGTTTTAAATGATATTCAAAACAATTTCAATACAAAAACGAAATCCATAGATTCTACGGTCACTACGCTCGATAAAAGGCTATCCAACCTTGACAGGTCTATAGCAGAATCTAAAGACGCCAAGGATAAAGCCGATAAGCTGGCACAACGCTTACAGGCAGTTGAAGAAAAGCAAAAAGCCATTGAAGCCAATGAATTGAATATTTTCCAGGCCAATTATCAATCGGCGATGGTTAACCTGGTCTCTATGGACAGGGAAATAAAACCGCTGATGCTGTTCAATTCAACAAAAGCGTTTTTTAATTCGCTAAGCGAAACCGGCAATCCTATGAATTATGATGGCTATACAAAATGGTATAACCAATATGCAGCTTTTGTGAAAGAAAAAAAAGCCGAAAGCCCTGTGTTAAATGTTACGAGTAATCTTTTGAACTTTGCAGGCAACTTCACAAAAGGAGCGCCAGTAACAGGCCCTATCACTTCTGCTCTTTTTTCCAGCATGACCACATATATTGATAACATAGGTAAAAAAGAAAAAGCATTAAAGGCCCAGAGTGAGGAAATGCTTACCCTGACCATGAAGATAAGCCAGTTTAATTATGATAATGACCGTATTGAGAACGAATGGGAATCTATCACTGCCGAGCTGCAGGATCTGCAAAAAAAATTTGATAAGTCTTTAAAAGAAAACCTTGCTATCATTAAAACCTCTCCTGCTGATTTTGAAGCTAATTTTTCTAAAGAAAATGATGCAGAAAAACGTTATCAATATCTGACAAGACTTCGGGACGGAGCTGCAAAATTCGTAACAGCAGAGCGGGAGCAGAACCCTAAAGAATGGCGCCAAAAAGCGTATATCCAGATGAATGATGTACAATCTTTAAAACAGCGTTTTGGACAGGTTACGTTCCGCATCAGCCAGAATTTATTAAAATATAAAGAGCTTTTTGAGAAATATAAAGCCGATCCGCAATTAGGCAGCCGCATTAAAGACCTTGAAATAAAGATGAAGGAACTGCAGGAGTCGTTTGACAAAACATTCGATCCGCTGGAATACATCAATTCTGCCAACAGGATGTATAAGGTGTAGCCCGATCCCATAGGGCCGCTAAAAATTATAAGCCAGTTATATATTTTATTTCTGTCTGCATCAAAAAAACGTTGTAGGGATGCCACATCGACATCAGGAAATAGATATGATCCGAGTGAGCAGATAGAGGATGAATATAGGATCCATAAAGCCGGGGATATTCGTTCCTATGCGCAACACATTGCGGCTGGCTCCATGCTGCGGTTAGTTCCGGCGCATAACGTGCCGATATTTCGGCCCTTGTTTCATTAAAATACAGCAGCAGCCATTGCTTACTTTTTGCATGATAGATGAACGATAGCTCTCCTGTTGCATCTTCAAAAAGATCCGTGGCTTTTTCCTCATCAGACAGGCATTCTTTTTCCACTCCGTTCCAGTATTCATACCGGTCCTGTGCCTCAATATCTTTTTGCCTGAAACGCGCCAGCCGTGGCGAAGATTGCCTCCCGGACTCGGTGCCGATCATATAAACAAAAGAATCTTTCTTAAAAAAACTCACCTGCCCGAAATTGCTGTCCTCGCCAAACCGAACGCGAGAAACAGGTTTCCAGGAAATACCGTTATCATCTGACCGGTAAAGCGCAGAATAGTTGGTACCCCAGTTGGAGGATTCCCAGTGCCTTACATTCATATAATGCACATAGTCTGCACCATTAGCTCTTACAGCACCGGTGGGGATAGAGGTCCAGTTTCCTTTGCCTGACATATCCTTTCCTCCGTATATTATTTCGCGCGCCTGGCCGGATGAATCCACTGCCATGTCATTAATAGTAAGGCCATCCTCCAGTTTCTCATCGCCGGAAAAAGCCAGCACATTACAACGCCAGTCGCTTCCTTTAACCACCGGATCCTCAAAATGGTGACGCCCGTAAGTATCCCCAAAGAAGATCCCGTACCGGCCTTTTTCTATTTCCCAAATGATCCCAAGATCTGTTCCACCCACATTATAATTGATATGAGTGGCATTGGGATTTTTTAAGTGTTCATCTGCGCCTGGAGCGCCGGTTACCCGTGCTATACGGACAGCTTTCCCGAATTGTATATCGCAGGAAGGGGCCTTGTGAGAAGTAAAAACAAACAGCAGCCAAACATATACAATACTGTTGCGGTAATTTTTGATCATTTCACAAAACAGCTTTAATTATCTGCTAAAAATTTGCCGCCATACTTATCAAAAAGCCTGTTGTATGCCTCAGCGGCGGCGCCGTTGCCCCAATCGTAAATGGTAAACTCACCAATGCCCAGCCCGTCATCGTTTGTAACGCCGTCATGGCCATAGTTCTCCATCATAAAACCATAATCCTTCTCACCAAAAAACGGCCAGCGCGCCTGCCACTGCTTCATTGTTTGAGGGTTCAGCGGAGTGTACATCATTGTAAAAGAGGCACGCAAAGCAGCAAGGCCCCGTTGCAGGTATTCTTTCTTTTTCAGTATTTCTCCATATTCCAGTATCAGCCCGGCAAAAAGGCTTTGACGGGAATCGTTCCATTCGGCATCAGCATTCATTACACCAAAGCCACCCAGGCTGCGCACAGCAATAAACGGTGGCTGCCATACAGCCTGGTACATCAATAATTCATCTAAGGTGCGCTGTCCCCATTTCAGGTAGTTTTTGCTTCCGGTAACTTTATACATTTCAAGCAAAGCCTCAGCTGTCCAGTAAACAGAAAAACTGTTTTGCTTAAACATATTATTACGTGCTATTTTCTTTCCTACCCAGTTATCACTTCCTACCCTGCTGCACGACCAGTATGTTTCAAAATCCTCCCATTGTCCTTCGGGAATTATTTTTCCCATCACGGCTTTCATTGCTTTTTGTGCACTTTGCAGGTAACGCTGTTCCCTGGTAGCCTGGTACATCTTTAATAAAAAAGTAACGGAAACACTGGTCTCAGGAGATTGCTCCAGAGAAGACATCGGCTTAAGGTTGTCTAAGTTCAGCCAGGCCGGAAAAAAACCATCAGTATCCTGCAACCGGATCAATGCATCAGCATAACGTTTGGCATAATCCAATAATCTTTTATCTTTTTCCAGTTCATTATACCAAACCAGCATCCAGTAAGCTGTAAAGCTCATATCGGCAATATGGTAAGGAGACTTTCGCGGATCCCAGGTTACAGGATTCCGGTTAGAGTTGCCGAAATATTTTGTGTTCCACCCTTTGGAGCGATGATATCTTCTTCCCTCTATTTCTACTTCCCCCATCTCTGTAGCTATCACACTTTTAAAAAAGCCCTCCTGCTGTGGAAACGCCAACGCCAGCTCTTTTGTTTTCATGGCATACTCCCTTAAGGTATCGTTCTTCGT
>DAOLFI010000147.1:0-7393 GCA_035326385.1 Niabella sp. | reverse complement strand
CCGTAATCAGAAAACCAGCCATAATAATTACATTTTAACTAACTGGGTAGAATCGTTAGATAAGCGTTACCGTAATTATATCACTATAGTAGCTAATAAGCTGAAGGCCGGAGAAAATGGAGGAATTGATACCGCTATAAATTATATAGATAATACTGATTATGCCCAGCGTATTCGTATCCCCACCAAATTGGGCGGCGATGCAGGCTTGTCAGCTAACTTTTTCAGCACTGATGTTCCTACCGGTAATAAATATGATGATTTCAATGCGCTGATGCGTCAACAATTTGACCTGGGACGTAAAGATTCGCTGGTCACAGACAGTACAGTGGTGCCCTTGTTTTTTCCGCGCGTTCGCCTGGAGCATACTATCAGGTATAGCGCTTACAGATATTTGTTTTCGGATGAAAACCCTATGGAAGATTATTACCAGAACGTATACCAGCTCGAAAGTTTACCGCCACCTTTCCGGAGGGAAGATTTCTGGAAGGAACTGATGAATGATTTCTCTATTTATACCTTCCCCGATGAAAAGAATACCCAGCAGTTTTTAAAGGTGGGGGTAGCTATGCAGAATCTCAAAGGTATTTTCAGGGATGCTATTACAGAAACTACCGATGGTATTAATTATGCCGATGATGTAACTACCTCGGGCTATAATATTTTAGGACATGGTGAATACCGTAACCGCACAAAAAACCAGCGCTGGGACCTGTTAGCAAGAGGTACCCTGTACTTTGTAGGTATGAATGCCGGTGATTATGAAGCGGCAGCCAGTATTCAAAGCTTATTAGGCAAAAAAATCGGATCACTTACGCTGGGCTTTGAAAATGTGAACCGCTCTCCATCCTACATCACCAATCCTCTCAGCTCGTTTTATTTAATGCCGGAAAATGTGGATCTGAAAAAGGAGAACACAACGCATCTGTATGCTCATATTTACCAGCCTTTGTTAAAGCTGGGGCTGAGCGGTCATTACTACCTGGTAAATAATCATATTTATTATACCGATTTTTACACTATTAACCAGGCGTCTCTTTTTAACATGCTGCAAATAGCCGCTCATAAAGTTTTTGCTGCCGGTAAAAAAGATCAGTTTAAGTGGGTAGCCGATGCTTATTTTCAGCAGGTTATAGGAAACGGGCCGGTAAATGTACCTACGGTATTTGCCCGCAACCGCTTTATGTATGACGGAAACCTGGGATATAATAACCTTAAAATAGCTATGGGCTTCGATACCAGATACCGGACCAACTATAAAGGCAATAATTACTCTCCCCTTTTAGGCCAGTTTTTTTACCAGAATGAAGCAACCGTGAAATATAAACTGCCCGACATAGCGGCATTTGTTCATTTCCGTATCAACTCGTTCCGGGCATTTGTACGCGCTGAAAATTTAAACACCTTCAGAAGGCTGGCCAATGCTAATGGAAAAGGGTCTTCATTTGGATTTACCAACAGCAATTTTGCTGCTCCCGATTATCCTTATCCTGGTTTGATCATCAGGGTAGGTATTGTTTGGGGGTTTGTGAACTAAACGCAGTCAGATGTTGGTAATAAAGGCTAATCAATGCGGCAATAACATATAATTGACCGTCTTTTCGACTGAAATTCAAATAGCTATCAGGAGGAGTGAAGGGAGAAATTTCATCCTATGCAGAAGACCTCTTTCTTTGGTGCTAATGACTAGTATATATCACTGCTTATTGATTTTACAACGCAGATGTTTACCTCTCATTATTGGCATGTTGCAAACATTCAATGATAGGTGTTTTCAAGAGAAAAATATATTCACACGTATAGCCTTCAGCGGCAGCGACTATTAGAAAGCCCATTGTCTAGGCATAAAAAAACCGCACCTTTTGGGTGCGGCGTTTATTTTGAGAGGTTTTTGATACTTATCCAAAGATTCCTTTTCTTAAGCTCCTGATCCCTTCCCCGATTTTGAAGCCATTATGATATACTTCAATCTTGTAATCACCGGGTTTGAAGCCCTCCATATTCTTGATGGGGAATGATACGCCTTTTCTTGTGCCTGTTTCATACTCAACAGGAATTTTAGCGGTAAAGTTCCTGTCTCCATCCTGGCGGGTAGTCATGGCACCGGAGCCTAACTCATTATTTTGAACAATGCTACCTTTAGGATCGGTAACCACTACATACAGGTCAGCGGGACCGGAAGTGGTGATTCGGTTTTCGATATTAAAAGCTATCTGTAATTTATCCACTTTTTTAGCGAAGCTGGTTTCCTTTTCCTTGCCATTACGTTTTTCTTTTAAAGGTGTAATGGACATACCTGAGGCCGAAAGCGTACTGGCCACATCCACTGTATTAGCCAGTTCTTCATTCTCAGCGGTACGCATATCAAGGTTCTGGCTCAGCACAGTCTTTTCTGTGTTAAGATGGGTATTTCGTACTGTCAGCTCCTGATTTTCGCCTTTAAGCTGGGTAACCTGGGTTTCAAGCCTGCCTATTTGCCCGTTGAGTTCAGCAATCAGCTGGCGGGCTCTTTTTAAATCAGCCGCTGTTGCATTATTATTACTTAATATTTTGGTAATCTCAGTTTTGCGGGCATCAATTTCTTTTTGCAGTGCTGTTTTTTCGCCCTGCAGGCTATTGTTAGCGCCGGTAATAGAATCAAGGCGCATTTCTGCAAGGTTAAACATTTGCCTCAGCGAGTCAGACTCTGACAGTACATTTTCTGTTTGTGATTCTGTAGCAGAAAACAAATTCTCGTTTCCGGTGCCAGAGTTTTTATCCCACAACATATAACCCCATGTTCCAAGCAGCGCAACTATAAGTAAGCCAATAATAAGATTTCTGTTTCCGTTGGGATTTGAAGGCCTGTTATCGGAAGATGGCTGTTGAGAGGCAGAGGGATAATTCGTATTTGCCATAAACAATAAAATTTTAAATTAAAAAAACTGCAATTATGCTGCAGCAGGTAAAGTTTTTTCTAATACTTATAAAAAATGTCCTTTCTCACAAAACATAAATTATGCCAAATAAAAAAGTGGTTTAGGTTAAGCTGCTTTTTTTGATAATATTTTAGGGATTTAAAATTATCTTGCGCCTATGTCTGTTGATAAAATTATAGCCGATTGGAAGAAAAATGTCTATAAACCAATATATTGGATAGAGGGCGATGAAGAGTTTTATGTAGATCGGCTGGTTGACTTTGCAGAACGGAAAATACTTAATGAAAATGAGGCTTCTTTCAACCTGACCGTATTTTACGGCAAGGATGCTGCCTGGGCCGATGTGCTGAACGCCTGCCGCAAATACCCCATGTTTTCAGACCGGCAGGTGGTAATACTAAAAGAGGCACAGCAAATGAAGGATGTAGATAAGCTGGAACCTTATATTCAAACGCCTTTGTCTTCCACTATTTTAATAGTAGCTTTTAAAGATAAAAAACTGGATGCGCGCACCAGGTTTGCTAAACTGGTAAAAGAGAAAACGGAGTATATTCTTACTAAAAAAATATATGACAATGCCTTACCTGAATGGGTAAGCTCGGTAGTAGGAGGAATGGGGTACAGCATTACCCCCAAAGCAAATAGTCTTATTGTAGATCATATTGGTAATGATTTAAGCCGTATTAAAAATGAGATTGATAAGATACTGATCAACCTCGGGGCAAGAAAATCTATTACAGAAGAAGATGTTGAAAATTATGTAGGTATCAGTAAAGAGTTCAATGTGTTTGAGTTGCAGAGCGCCATTGCAGTCAGGGACCTTGCCAAGGCCATACGTATTATTCAATACTTTGATGCTAATCCCAAAGTGGCACCTATACAATTAGTGCTGCCCTCGTTATATACTTTTTTCAGCAAAGTATATATGGTATTTGGTGTTTCCGGAGGAGAAGACGCTATTGCCAAACAAATCAGCGTCAATCCCTATTTTGTAAAAAGTTATTTACAGGCATCCAAAACCTATGGCTTTGACGGTATTGAAAAAATATTATTATTGCTGCATAGTTATAATCTTAAAGGTATTGGTATAAATGCTGCGAGGGTAGAAGATGCCGAGCTTTTAAAAGAAATGGTAGTGAAGATCATGATGTGAGATAATAGTTCATAGCTAAAAGCTGAAAGCCGGTTACCGGTAACTGATTGCTGGTCAAAAAACATCACTCCTTACTCACAAAAGTTTAAAAGCTGTTGAAGGACTATCAATTGCATAGTATAGGGATTCTATACTTGAATAAATCAGCAACCAGTGCTTAATTTTTTTATTTGCGAAAAGCTTTAAGCATTTTGCTTTCGGCTTCCTGCCTACTCCTCCTGTCCCATCCACATAGCGCCTCCTACGCTATTGCGCACAGCGCCGGTAACAGAGCTTAATACATTATATTCTTCGCGCCAGCGCAATACACCTATGAGTGCCATAATAAGCGCTTCTTTGTATTGAACCAGCTGCTCATCGGGCACTACCGCTTTTATATTTCCCGAATTCTGTTGTAAGCGCTCCACCAGGTAGCTGTTGAAAGCACCACCACCGGTTACCAGCAGCCGTTGTTCAGTGCCGGTCTCAGTTTTATGGGCCATCAGCGCATTTTTTACCTGTCTTACTATGTGAGCCGTATAAGTATGCAGTGCATCTGCCGGGGATAGCGCATATTTCTGAATGATGGGATAAACCGTATCCGTTCCAAAGCTGTTGGCCAGCGACCTGGGAATAGGTAATGTGTAGTAAGTAAGTCCGTTCAGCTCATTCAGCAGCGCCTGGTTTAACTGTCCCTGCCGGGCCAGCTCACCGCCTTCATCAAAATCTTTACCTGCTTCGTTGGCCAGCATATTCAGCACACGGTTGGCTGCGCACACGTCAAATGCTTTATACTGATCTCCTTTAATAGAAATATTGGCAATGCCCCCGATATTCAGAAAATACTGGTAGTCAGGAAAAAACAGTTGTTCGCCAATCGGTACAATAGGGGCTCCCTGTCCGCCAAAAGCAATGTCCATAGCACGAAGATCGCTTACCACCGGGAGCTGTGTAACGGCAGCTATTGCAGCGCCATCGCCCAGCTGGGCCGTCATTTTTTTGGAGGGTAGGTGAAAAGTGGTATGGCCGTGAGAGGCTACTACCGCTACTTTAAATTGTAGCTGGTACCTCGCAATAAATTCATTCACTTTGCTGCCTAGGTAATGTCCGTATTCCGCATGCAACAACTGGTAATCCAGTGCCGGAAGCGAAGTAGCATTTTTCAGTTTTTCTGTCCATTCCTTACTGTAAGGAAGGCATTCTGAATGAATGATCTCATAGCTCCATTTGCCTCCGTTTTCCAGAATTTCGGTAAAAACTATATCCAGTCCGTCAAGAGAGCTGCCGCTCATGAGCCCTATAGCACGATAAATCATTTAAAAAGTTTAGATTTTAAGGTAAGCTTTAAGCTTAAAACGTTAGGCTTAATGCATATTTCCTGTAAGTTTGCCAAAAGTAGTAAAACCCATTTGTAATCAGTCCGGCAGCTTTAAAATAGAGAAAATATGATCAAAAATTTAAGTGAAAGTCATAGCCTTTTAACTAATTGGGTAAGTGAGCTGCGCGATGTGGATGTGCAAAACGACCGCATGCGTTTCAGGCGTAACCTGGAGCGTATTGGAGAGATACTCGCTTACGAAATAAGTAAAGAGCTGCCTTCTGTTATTAAAGAAACGCAGACCCCCCTCGGTATTTCAGAAAGCAAAGTGCTGGCAGAGCAGCCTGTTCTGGCAACTATATTGCGCGCTGGCCTGGCATTGCACCAGGGTTTGCTGAACTACTTTGATAAAGCCGACAATGCCTTTATATCTGCTTACCGTAAACACCATAAAGACGGCACTTTTGAAATTGAAATAGAATATATCAGCAGCCCCGACCTGGAAAACAGGACATTGATTGTTTCTGGCCCCATGCTGGCAACAGGTGCGTCCCTTGTGAAGACATTACAGTACCTAAAGGATGAGGGCAAGCCTGAAAGCATACATATTGCTACAGCTATAGCCTGTACAGAAGGCCTGGAATATGTAACGCGCGAAATACCCGAAGCCACCATCTGGTGCGCCGATATTGATGAAGAAATAACGGCTAAAGGATATATTGTTCCGGGCCTCGGAGATGCCGGTGACCTGGCTTATGGCAATAAAACGCAATTCTGAGATTGATTTTTAAAGATCTCTTTATTTCCCCTTTTTCTTTATGAAAGCGCATTGGATGCGTTTTTAGAACTAATGGAGCAGTCAATAATTGCTCTGCAGATCATGTATTGTTCCGCATCAGCTATGCCTGAAAAGAAGAGCAATTTGTCTGCGTCAGAGCTGTTATATCGCCTTAATCAGCAAAAAACGGGACTGCTCACTATAATTGGTGAAACCCAAAAATCACCTTTATCCAGTATTGACTTTTGTTATTGCCTGAACTTATTTTGTATTGCAAACGGGCATGAATGCAATAACAAATAACAGGCAGATGCCCATTGTTCACTAAAAATGTAATTTATGAAATCAGTTATTTTATCTTCAATTGCTGCGGTTTTATTTTCAGGAACAGGCTATAGTCAGTACAGTAAAGAGCCCAATATCGCTTTAGCATCTTCTGCTGCGCTACGTAGTTTACCGGTAACGCAGCAGCAGACCATCTTTAAAACAACACAGCCCGGTCAGCAAAAAATATTTCAGGATGAAGCAACATACAGGAGGAAAAGGAATCTGGGCGTAGGGTTAATAATAGGAGGCAGCGCACTTATGATTACAGGAGGGTTTCTGCTCGAAAATGCACTTACCGACAGCCGCGATTTTGAAGACGGTGTGGAGAAAACTATTATCAGCGCTTTGGTTGCGGCTTCAGGTGCTGCGGGGTTGGGTGTGGGTATCCCTATGGTTATAAAAAATAACAGGAGATTGAATAATTTACAGAAAGAGAAAGCAAGCCTGTCTTTTCATTATACCGGCACCGGCGGAAAAATAGTGTACCGTTTTTAGGTTACCTAAGATTTTATGGCTATTGAAAGGTGCTGATCTGTAGTAACTGTACAAATGTAAAAAATTAAGGTTTTTGCGGCTTTTCTTTCAAAAGATCAAAAAATGTGATGGATATTTTAAGGAAAATCTGTACTTTTCTCTGCTGAATTTGATCTTTTATATATTATATGAATAAAACAACGAAGCTTTTTATTGAGCAGATAAGTGCCCGAAATGCAGGAGAACCAGAATTTTTACAAGCTGTTTCAGAAGTTGCAGAATCTGTTATTCCTTATATCGAATCGCAGCCACGGTATAAAAAAAGTAAAATCTTAGAACGTATTGCCGAGCCGGAAAGGGTTTTGATCTTTCGGGTACCCTGGTTAGACGATAAAGGAGAAGTACAGGTAAACCGAGGTTATCGTGTTCAGATGAACAGTGCTATA
>DAOLFI010000146.1:0-7404 GCA_035326385.1 Niabella sp. | reverse complement strand
AACATTATAACAACTTTTAACCAAAAAATCACCAACCATTTTTCAGTACATTACCTTTTTATAAATGGTTTCTTTTAGGGTCCAATGCTCTTTTATGCAATATAATGCAGCTGAGCTGGTGTCATATATCTTTTTCTACAGATTTACAGAAATTTTTGGCATAAAAAAAGCATCGTGTTTGTCGCTTTGGAGCCGGTTACCCGGTCTTCTGCTTAAACCCGATGCTTTTAATAGCTTCTGCATTGTCATGTAGTGCAGATATCGGAAATTTTAAGTAAGCATATTTCTATCCAAAGTTAAAATCCCATCAACCTGCAAAACGACCGGCAAGGCGTCCGCTAAAATTCGCTTCAGCTATAGAGGCTTTATCAGCGTCATAGAGCCAGGATACTTCCCGTATTTTACTACATTCCATATTTCCGGCTGCATTGAGCTAATAATCTGCCCTTTATTGCTTCAGCTTTTACAGCTTTCTGCATTTACGTTTGTATGCAATCACTATTGATCTTCCAGGCATTACTGCCAGTGTTCCCAATAATTACACAATACATTTGTCAAAGAGGCTACTGTAAAATTACCCGTTTCAAAACTTCAAACTTAATCCTTTGCAGGTTTTGTTTTTCATGTTTATCAACCGTGCATTATGAAGATACGATCTGAAACAGGCCTGCTCCAAATTTTTGCCCTGTTTTGTACACACCTGTTTTGAACAGTATTATGCACATCTCTTACGTATATAATTCACATCAATGCACATTAAGTGCAGGTTATATTAACAATTATTAAAATAAAAGAGCCGCCCTGTTCGGGCAGCTCTTTTGGATATATGGAAACTTTGGTATGCTAAAAAATTAATCTGCTCTGTAAGCTGTTAGGGCATCTGTAACAGATTTTGTACCGTCTTTATCTACCTGTATGATTCTTACAAACAACTTGCCTTCTCCGCTAACATCTACCTGTTCCCCGTTTTTGCTGCAGGAAGCAAAGGACAAGCCTATACCCATTACCATCATTAATGAAAACAGCAGCCTGTTCTTCCTGTTTACTAATAAAAGAACCACTGCCAAAGAAAGTAAAGATATACCCATAACAGCAACAGGCACGTCAACCGTCTTCGTAAAGCTGTAATAAATGGTTGTGTCTGAGTTTCCGTCCAGGGCTTTTGTATTCACCGTTCCTATATTAACAAAGTGTTGCCCGTCTGCCGAAATTTCAATTTCAAAATGGTCATTGTTGGTTTCTGTAAAGGTGCTCCAGTTAACCTCCAGAGACCCATTAGCAATTTTTGCGAATATAGGGCCGTAAACAACCGGCAAAATAGTTGAAGGAGGGAAATAGTTTGTAGCAAGGTCTGCTATATCCCTTGCATTAGCATCACTGATAGGGCTGGAAGATATCACTAATTCGTTATCAGTGCTATTACGGGTTAATAAATATACACCGCCCTGGCTTGGGGCATGGTCGTCCTGCACAGCAATATAAAAATTACCTGATGAGGCTACTGCCAGCCCTACTACATACTCAGAGAAATTTCCACCGCCGGGTTTAACTACATTGTACTTTGTTATAAGGTTGGTGCTGCCGCCGCTTGTTGTGGATATAGCATTGTTAGGTGCAAAATAAATAACTGCATTGCCACCTGCATCGTCTTCGTTTATCAAAGCGTAAAGGTTGCCGTTGCCGTCAAAAGCAATATCGCCATTGCGGAGATTGGAAGCAGGGGCGCTACCATTTATAGTAATGGATCCGAGTAATGTAAAACTGTTGGCAACCATACCCCCTGTTGTATTGGGCTGAAACTTAGCTAAGGATATATTGCTGGTTCCATCAGAAAAAGTAAGGTATATCCAGCCATCAGAAGCCAATGCCATGGTTCTGAATGTTACATTGGTGGCTGATGCACCATTAACATCTTCGGAATGTACCGGACCTGATAAAGTGGCCGAAGTTGTAGCAGATATTGAGCGTATTTCACACACGCCCCCGTTATTCCCAGTGCTCTCAGTATAAGGAATATAATATAAATAGCCGTTATTGGCCAACGCCATTGCAGCGCTTAGCGTTGTGTTATCGCCCGTGGCGTAAGAAGTAACGGCGATAGTTCCCAATCCGGTGTTGGGGTCAACGCCTGTAATTTGCCTGATACCGGGGGAAGTATAGTTACTTACCGTATAGATAACATCGGTTTGCGCTTTGACAGAGAAAGCAGTGAAAAGAAAAAAACTTAAAAAAACTAATCCATTTTTCATAAGATGAAATTTTAATATTAATAAACACAATTAGAGGCTCATATTTTTACTGAATACCTGGAGTGACATCCGGCGCCAATAAAACTCCAGGGGACCATACCGGTTTGCTGTAAGCCAGTACTTTGAGAAAGTAACCTGTGCAAGAATTGTTAAAGCAAACAGCAGAACAATCGACACATTTGATAAATAAGCGGCACCGTTAAAAGCAAAAGGAGCAAACAGGATACCACCAATTATTGATTGCATGATATAATTTGTAAGACTCATTCTGCCATAAAAGCGCAGTGATGAGAAAATGTGCGCCGGGAATATATTATAAATGAAAATGATTAAAATAATATATATAAATGCAAAGGACAGACCGGACCAGCTGGATATTATTAACAGAAGCTCTTTTGACACCGGCGTTCCAACAGCCCAGTTTTTAAAGAACATGCCTCCTGCTATTACAGATACCGGGATCAATAAATAGCGCAGGTTTTTTTTACCCTTTTCTATAAACTGCACCAACCGGCCGCTTTCTCCCAGGTAATAACCTAATAGCATCAGGCCTATTGTCTGGCTTACCCTTCCCACTTCAAAAGACCACAAAAAGTTTACAAGCTGGCCTTTTGTCAGGTTTACCCACATTATTTCCAGGAAACTTCCATGGGCTATTGTATAATTAACATCGTTGAGTAAAGCAGAAAAATTATGGTCGATAAGATTAATGTTTCCGTTAAGCAGGGTAATCACAGCCTGCACCCAAAGCAATGGTTGTAATAGGAAAAAGACTGCCAACCAGGGTATCCATTTCATTGGCAGCTTTATCAACAATAAAACAATCAGCCCTATAAGCACATATAAGCCCAGTATATCACCATCAGGAAAGAAAAGAGCGTTTACGCATGCAAAAGGTATCAGTCCTAATAACCTTTTGGCAGAACGCATGAAAGATGGGGTGCCAGAAGATGACTGATTCACTAAAAACATGGAAAAACCAAAAAGCAACGCAAAAATGGGGTAGGTTTTGTCCATAAGAAAGTGATAATCTGCGGCTTCGATCCATTTGTCGATTTTGAACAAAAACGGGTTGTGAGAATAAACCCGGCCTTCATAATCAAACCTGGAAAGGAAATGCCTGAGAGCAATTCCCAGTAAAGCAAAGCCACGAAGCACATCAATGACTTCAATCCTATTAGTTATATTTGCTTCTGAATGTCGCATTTAATGGAGGGCGATTAAATAAATTACCTAAACAGAATGCTAAGTAAATTATTTTAAAAAAGTCTGTAGGTCCTTTTTAGATCAATACAGTGTTTTTTTCGATGAATAGCTCTATTTTTTAGTTAAACCATATTGCAAAAATGATAAAACTGATAGCCATCGACCTGGATGGATCTTTATTAAGTGATGATAAAAAGCTACCCCCTGATTTCTGGCAGATAATCCCGCAGATCTTTGAAAAAGACATTACAGTAGTTATTGCCAGCGGACGTCCTTTTCATAATATAGCTGCCGTTTTTGAAAGCATTAAGGACCAGCTGTATTTTGCCTGCGATAATGGCAGCTACGTGGTACATGCCAATGAGGAGATACTGGTAAGCCAGCTTGATAAAGCCTCTATTAAAAATTTTATAGAAATATCACGGCCTATAAATAATGCTTACCCTGTTTTATGCGGTAAACACATAGCATACCTCGAGGATTGCGATAAGGCCTTTAAAAAACAGGCGCTTAAATATTACCAGGAATTTAAAATTGTTGATGATCTTACAACGGTTGCTGATATGATTGTAAAAATATCGTTATGCGACCTGGCAGGCTCTGAAACAAACAGCTATCCTTTTTATAAACAATTCGAGAAAGACTTTAAAATAGCTGTGGCCGGTGAAATGTGGCTGGATATCACTAATTTAGACGGCAGCAAGGGCAATGCGATCAGGGCTATACAACACAGGCTGAATATTGCCCCTGAAGAGACTTTGGTTTTTGGGGACTATCTGAATGATCTGGATATGATCCAGAATGCAGGTTACAGCTACGCTATGAAAAATGCGCACCGGGGTATATTGGAGGCTGCAAAGTTTGTAACAACGTTAGATAATAACCACGGCGGTGTAACAGATACCATTAAAAAGCTGCTAATGCTATAAAAATCAATTGCCAAACAGCTGCTCCATACATTGAGGAATACTTCTGCTATAATCTATTTGAACCGGTTGATAATTATTGATCCAGTTCAAAAACAGAGCGTTAAAGCCGGTGTTTATTTTTGCAACCGTCATAATACCCATCCCGTTTAATGCTGCCGCATTGCAGCATTGCTCATACTGGCCGCGAATGGGTATGGCCATTATTTTTTTCCCCAGGTGGATTGCCTCTGCAGGCGTTTCAAAACCACCGCCTGTAATAATAGCATGGCAGGTTATCATACTCTCGTTGAATCGTTTTCTTTCTACCGGTAAAAAGCGGATATTGCCTACCTCGTGTGCAGCAGTACTTTGCCCGCTGAAAATTTCGAACCGGAAATCTTTAAGGGGAGAGAATATTTCTATCAGCTGGGGCTCGCAATAAGAGGGCAGGTATACGGTTATATGGCCTGCATCTGCTGGCTCAGCTTCAAGTATATCTTTTTTAATAACCGGAGTAACTATGAAATCGTCGTAATTTTTAAAATGCAGACCAATATACCTGTTGGCCCTGGCATAATTATTTAAAAGCCATTCGCCGGTAATGCTTTTTTGCTGCGGGCGCGGTACTTTCATTGACTGAAAACTGGCCTGGTGGCCGAGGTTAACGGATGGAACATGCTTAGCGGCACAGGCTTTGGCGGTTATATATTCATAATCATTGATAACAAGATCATATTTCTCTACAGGCAGCTCTTTTACCTGCTTTTTTAAAGCAACAGGGTTAATGGCTTTTGCAATTTTCCAGTAATCAAGCGAACCATTGCAGGTATAGTATAAGCTAAGGCCTTTGCTTCTGTATGCTATAGGTGCGTCCAGCTTCAGATGACTGTTATCGCCACTTAAAAAAATATCTACTTCTCCATATTGCTGCAGATAGGGCAACAGCTCCATGCTGCGGCTTATATGACCATTGCCTGTGGCCTGTACGGCGTAAAAGATCTTCATAAACTATTGGGGATTAAAGAATGCAGGTAAAAGGCAATTTCACTGGTTAACACCTCGGGCTGAGGTATATGGCGTAACGGTTTTTCAAGCACCATATCTTTTTCGTTGTAGTTATATATATGCCATTCGCCATTATAATATTCAAGCGATGTCATATTCTCCACCCAATCGCCTGAATTGAGATAACAAACTGATCCTTTTCCGTTAGTGATGGTTCTTTTTTGCGGCTGATGAATATGCCCGCATATAACCGTATCGAAATTCTTTTCGATAGCGATCTCTGCTATCTTCTGCTCGTATTCATCAATTTTGATAAAACGCTTGTTAAACTGCTGCATGATGGCTTTGGACAGCGAAAGCTTTTCCTTTCCTAAAAGCTGCATAAAAAAGTTAACCACTCTGTTAAAACCCAGCAGTACTGCATATCCGTTGCTTCCCAGCTTACCTAAAAACTTTGCCTGCCGGGAAGTAGTGTGATCAAATACATCACCATGAAAAATCCACGTTCTTTTACCGTTTACTTCTATAGCAATTTTATCTGCCAGTAAAAAATTACCCAGCTCCAGGTCGGAGTATTTTCTGAAAGCATCATCATGGTTGCCAGTAATATACACCACACGCGTACCCTTGGTAAGCTTACTGAAAATTTCTTTAATAGCCGATATATGTGCCGGGGGAAAATAACGCTTACTAAACTGCCATCCGTCAATAATATCTCCGTTAAGTACCAGGAGGCGCGGTTCTATACTTTTCAGATAGGCGGTAAACTCCTTAGCTCTGGAGGCATAGGTGCCCAGATGCAGATCGGATATCACCACTACTTCAACCGGTCTTTTATTCATGGTTTAGAGTTTATCAAAACTCCGCCCCTGTTATAAACTAATTGTTATGGAAGTATTATGAGATTGTTACTTCGTTATCCTGAACCAGTCCACATCAATAAATGCCGCGTCATTAATTTTTACATCGCTGGTTATAAACAACCCTACTTTGGAACCTATCCATTTGCCGGGTGTGGATTTTATACTGCCCGCTTCAGTAAATTTTTTACCGTCCAGGCTGTAACTGAACACACAGGTAGTATCTGCTTTAAACTGCATACGGAAGTACACTTCTTTCTGGTTCAGCTTCATTAGTTCCTTTTCTGTTTCCTTTCCGCCGCGGTCTGCTTTTTCGCAGGAGGTGAATACAATATAGCTGGCATCCTGTTTTCTTTTTATAGCGATGCTTCCATAGTTCATAGCCATCGTGGTTAAGCCGGCTTTCTCCCCGGTAAATTTTTCACTGGGTGTAAAACTGATCTTAGCAGTAGCCGTAAAAGCATCATGCGGAAATTTTTGCAGCAGCACATGCGGCGTGTTCCACAGGGTCTGATCTTTTTCTACCGGATGAGCAAATAAACGCAAAGCACCTCTCTGGGTGTTCATAAAACTCCAGGTGGCCTGGGGGTTGGCCTGCCACTGCCATTGCAAGCCTAACACCAGATCGTTAAATTCATCGGATTCTGCAGGATTTTGTATTGGATGAGTTTTGCCTACATTAGGCTTTTTATATTTTAGTACCGGGTTGCCGGTGCCATCTCCGTCTTTATCTTCGCCAATTACCGGCCAGTTGTTGATCCATTTCATAGGCTGCAGATGTACCACGCGTCCGATAGCTTCTTTATCCTGGAAATGCAGGAACCAGTCTTCGCCTGTTTGTGTATGGACCCATGCGCCCTGGTGCGGCCCGTTTACAGAAGTTTTTCCTTGCTCCATCACTATTTTACGCTCGTAAGGCCCATAAATACTTTTGCTGCGCAATACCAGCTGCCACCCGGTAGCCACACCACCTGCCGGTGCAAATAAATAATAATAGCCATTGCGTTTATAAATTTTAGGACCTTCAATAGTAGGATCTATACCATGCCCATCATATACCATCACGCCGTTATTAATTACTTTGGTTCCTTCCGCATTCAGCTCTTTCATCACCAGGATGCTTTTGATACCTGCCCGACTTCCAGCGTACGCAATGGATAAATATACTTTGCCATC